>NZ_JABCPZ010000081.1 GCF_013283785.1 Nonomuraea antri | reverse complement strand
GGCATCAGCGGCACCAACGCCCACCTCATCCTCGAAGAACCACCCCCCACCACCAGCACGAACACCGAACCGGCGGCTCCTGACCGCCCCATGCCGTTCGTCCTGTCCGCCAAGACCCCCGAAGCCCTGCGGGCCCAGGCCACCCGGCTGCTCGGCGTGCTGGACCGCGAGCCCGACCCCGCCGCGCTCGCCTTGTCGCTGGCCACCACCAGGACCGTCTTCGAGCACCGCGCCACCGTCGTCGCCTCCGACCTGGACGAGCTGCGCGACGGCCTGGCCGCGGTGGCCGCGGGCGAGATCGCGGACTCGTCCGCCGGCGCCGGAGCGCCCGTGTTCATGTTCACCGGCCAGGGCAGCCAGCGCGCCGGGATGGGCAGCGGGCTGTACCAGGCGCACCCGGCCTTCGCCGAGGCCTTCGACGAGGTCTGCGCCCACCTGGACCCCTATCTCGACCGGCCGTTGCGCGAGGTGGTGCACGCCGAGGCCGGCACGCGGGACGCCGAGTTGCTGCACGAGACCCGCTACACGCAGGCCGCGCTCTTCGCGCTGCAGACGGCCATGTTCCGGCTGGTCACCCAGCTCGGGGTGACCCCGGCCACGCTGATCGGCCACTCCATCGGCGAGGTCAGCGCCGCGCACGCGGCCGGGGTGCTCTCGCTCGCCGACGCCTGCGCCCTGGTCGCGGCGCGCGGCCGGCTGATGCAGGCGGCGCCGGCCGGCGGGGCGATGATCGCGGTGCGCGCCGCGGAATCGACGGTGCGGCCTCTCCTCGACGCGTACGCGGGCCGCCTCGACCTGGCCGCGGTGAACGGCGCGCGGGCCGTGGTGATCTCCGGCGACGCCGACGCGGCGGAGGAGGTGGCCGAGCGCCTGCGCGCGGACGGCGTCAAGACCCGCGGGCTCAAGGTCAGCCACGCCTTCCACTCGCCGCACATGGACGGCGTGCTCGCCGAGTTCGAACGGGAGCTGGCCGGACTGACCTTCCACGAGCCGGCCATCCCCCTGGTCTCCAACGTCACGGGCCGCCTCGCGGAACCGGGCGAGCTGACCTCGCCGGCCTACTGGGCCGGGCACATCCGCGCGGCCGTGCGCTTCCACGACGGCATCACGGCCCTGCGCGAGCAGGGCGCCGGGGTCTTTCTCGAACTGGGTCCTGACCCGGTGCTCGCGGCGCTGGTCAGGGGCGATGAGGGCGAGGTCACGGCCGAGTCGGTGCTGCGCGCCGGCCATCAGGAGAACCGCACGCTGTCGTCGGCGCTGTCGCTGGTGCGGGTGGGCGAGGCGTTCGACTGGTCCGAGCTGGGCCGGCGCGAGTTCGTCGAGCTGCCGACGTACCCCTTCCAGCGCGCCCACTACTGGCTCGATCCCGTCGCGTCCGCGGCCGACGTCGAGTCCGCAGGCCAGGAGACCGCCGAGCACCCGCTGCTCGGCGCGGCGGTCGAGCTGCCGGACGGCGAGGGCGTGCTGTTCACGGGCCGGCTCTCGACCGCCGACCACCCCTGGCTCGCCGATCACACGGTGTCCGGCGCCGTGGTCCTGCCGGGGACGGCGCTGGCGGAGCTGGCCACCTGGGCGGGCGGGCGTCTCGGCTGTCCCAGGATCGACGAGCTGACCCTGCACGAGCCCGTCGTGCTCGCCGACACCGGCGCGCTCCAGCTCAGGCTCGCCGTCAGGCACGACGCCGACCGGCACACGTTCACCGTGCACAGCCGCCGCGACCCGGACTCGCCGTGGGTCCGGCACGCCACCGGCCTGCTGACCCCCGCGGCGGCGCCGGAGGCGAACGACTCGGACGCGTTCTCCGTCTGGCCGCCCCAGGACGCGGAGCCGATCGACGTGGCGGCCCTGGACCAGGCGGCCGAGGCGGCCGGGCTCGGCTACGGGCCGGCCTTCCAGGGGCTGGTGGCCGCCTGGCGGCGCGGCGAGGAACTGTACGCCGAGGTGCGGGCGCCCGAGGAGGAGAGAACGGCGGGCTTCGGAATCCATCCGGCGCTGCTCGACTCGGCCCTGCGTCCGCTGGCGCTCGACCGGGACGGCGGCGCGCGCATCCCGTTCTCCTGGGCCGGCGTCACCCTGCACGCCGAGGGGGTCACGCACGCCCGCGTCGCGATCACCCCGAACGCGGCGGAGGACACCGTACGGCTGCTGCTCGAAGACGCCGACGGGACTCCTGTCGCGCGGGTGGAGTCGCTGTCGCTGCGGCCCCTGCCCGCGGTTCGGCGGACGGCCGGTGGCGGGCTGTACCGGGTGGCGTGGACGCCGGTCGAAGCGTCCGCCGCGCCCGTGGGACGCGTGGCGCTGCTCGCCGGCGACGATCGGCCGGTCGGCGACTTCGGCCCGGAGGACCGTTACCCCGACCTGGCGGCGCTCACCGCGGCGGTGGAGACCGGCACGCCGGCCCCCGGCCTGCTGGTCGTCGACGCGACGGCTTACGGCGAGCCGTCTCTCCCCGGGCCGGAGGGCGCGGCGAGCCCGCCGGCGGCGGTGCGCGCGGCCGTGTCGAAGCTGCTCGGCCTGTTGCAGGACTACCTGCGGCATCCGCTGCTCGCCGAGACCCGGCTGGTGGTGCTCACGCGCGGCGGTGTCGCGGCGGTGCCGGGCGATGTGCCCGATCCGGTGAGCGCCGCCCTGTGGGGGCTGCTGCGCAGCGCCCAGGCCGAGCACGAGGACCGCATCACGCTGCTCGACCTGGACGACACCCCGCCACGCGGCCTGCCGCTGGCCGCGGACGAGGACCAGCTCGCGCTGCGCGCGGGAACGGTGCTGGCCCCCCGGCTGTCACCGGGCCCGCGCGGGCGGCAGGCCGACGGCACGCCCTCCCCCGCGACCGACACGCTCATCCCCGCGACCGGCACGCTCTTCCCCGCGACCGGCACGGTCCTGGTCACCGGCGCCACCGGCCTGCTCGGCCGCCTGGTCGCCCGTCACCTCGTCACCCGCCACGGCGTGCGCCGGCTGCTCCTGACCGGCCGCCGCGGCCCCGACGCCCCAGGGGCGCGGGAGCTGGTGGCCGAGCTGGAGGCGGCGGGCGCGGCGGTCACCCTGGCCGCCTGCGACGCCGCCGATCGGGAGGCGCTGGCCGGGCTGCTCGCCTCGGTTCCGTCCGCGCACCCGCTCACCGGCGTGGTGCACGTGGCGGGCGTGCTGGACGACGGCGTGGTCACCGCGCTCACCCCCGAGCGTTTCGACACCGTGCTCAGGCCGAAGGTCGACGCCGCGTGGAACCTGCACGAGCTGACGAGCGACCTGAGCGCGTTCGTGCTGTTCTCCTCCGTCGCCGCCACCGTCGGCACGGCCGGCCAGGCGAACTACGCCGCGGGCAACGCCTTCCTCGACGCGCTGGCCGGCCTGCGTCACGCCCGCGGCCTGCCCGCCCTGTCGCTCGGCTGGGGCCTGTGGGACGACGCGGACGGCATGGCCGGCACGTTGTCCGCCGCCGATCTGCAGCGGCTGGCCAGGTCCGGCATCGCCCCGCTGACCGCCGAGGACGGGCTCGAACTCTTCGACGAGGCGCTGGGCGCGGGAGAGGCGGCGGTGCTGCCCGTACGGTGGGACCTGCCCGCCCTGCGCGCCCGCGACGCCGAGGCCAGTGGTCCCCTGCGCGGCCCCCTGCGCGGTCTCCTGCCGGCCCGGCCGAGGCGGGCCGGCGCCCAGGCGGGGCCGGCGACGCTGGTGGCACGGCTGGCCGGGCTGTCGCCGGAGGCGCGGACCGGCGCACTGCGCGAGCTGGTACGCGACGCGGTGGCCGGGGTCCTGGGGCACGCCGACGCGCGGGCGATCGACGACCAGCGGAGCCTGGAGTCCATGGGCTTCGACTCGCTCACCGCGATCGACCTGCGCAACCGGCTCAACACGGGCACGGGTCTGAAGCTGGCCGCGACGATCGTGTTCGACCACCCCACGGTCGCCGCGCTGACCGAGCATCTGCGGGACGCGCTGGTGCCCGAGCACGATCCGGCCGCCGCCGAGCTGGACCGGCTGAACGGGCTGTTCTCGGCCGCCGACGAAGGCCGCCGCGCCGAGCTGGCCGCCCGGCTGGAGTCGCTGCTGCGCGGCTGGCGACCGGCGCACCGCGACGCGGAAACGGACGACCTGGCCGCCATCAGCGACGAGGAGCTGTTCGAAGCCCTGGACGGAGAGCTGGGCGCGCACAGCCCACGCTGACCACACTGACCGGCCGTGGGGGCAAGCGCCGCATAAGACCGGCCTTAGACCCGCCTGTGAGCCTTCGACAAAGAACCATTTCAACCAACGGGAGTTCCGGATGGCCGATCATTTCGACGACAGCCATGACAGGCTCGCGGAGATCTACGACCAGTGGGTCGTCGGCCTGCAGGACGACGCCGACCAGGTCGTCGCGTTCCTGGCCGAGCTGGCCGACCGCGTCGCCCCCGGCCGGGGCCGGCCTCGCCTGCTCGAACTGGGCGTGGGCAGCGGGCGCATCGCGCTGCCGCTGTCGGCCAAGGGGTTCGACGTGACGGGGGTGGACGCGTCGGAGCCGATGCTGGCTCTGCTGCGGGCCAAGGAGGGCGCCGACCGGATCAAGGTGTTCCTCGGCGACTTCGCCGACCTGGCCGTGCCCGGCGCCTACGACGTCGCGTTCGTCGTCTACAACACGCTGTACTGCCTGGCGACCCAGGAGGCCCAGGTGCGCTGCCTGCGCAAGGTCGCCAGGCGGCTGCGGCCGGGCGGAGCGCTGGTCGTGCAGGCGTTCGTGCCCGACATCGCGCGTTTCGACCGGGGCGCGCAGAGCGACAGGCGCAGGGACCTGGCCCAGTCGGGCGGCAGTGTGCTGCGGCTGGGCATCAGCGCGCACGACCGGGTCCGCCAGTTGCTCGCCACCGAATACGAGCTGGCCGAGGAGAGCGGCGACCGGTCCTACGACTTCACCTTCCGCTACATCTGGCCGTCCGAGCTGGATCTGATGGCCAAGCTGGCCCACCTGCGGCTCGACGAGCGCTGGGCGGGGTGGCAGGGCGAGCCGTTCGGCGAGTCGAGCGGCCAGCACGTCTCGGTCTTCCGCAAGGACACGTGAGTCTGGAGAACCACCCATGAAACTCGACAACATCTTCATCGCCGGCATCGGCACCTATCTGCCCGAACGCGTCACCACCGCGGACGCGGTCGCCAACGGCTGGTACGGCGCCGCCGAACGCGAGGCCGGCCGCATGATCTCGGTGGCGGTGGGCGGTGACGTGCCCGCGCCCGACATGGCCAGGTTCGCCGCCGAGGAGGCGCTGAAGCGGTCGGAGCACGATCCCGACGACTTCGACCGGCTGATCCACAGCATCGTGCACCACCAGGGCCCCGACGGCTGGTCGGCCCCGCACTACATACTCAGGCACACGGTCAACCGCCCGATCCCGGCGCTGGAGGTCAGGCACGGCTGCCTGGGCATCCTGTCCTCGATGGAGCTGGCCTCGGCCGCCCTGCTGGCGCGTAACGGCCCCGGTGCCGCCCTGCTGACGGCCGCCGACAACTACGGCACCCCGTACCTGGACCGGTGGCGTTCCGGCGGGGTGTTCCTCATGGCCGACGGCGGTTCGGCCGTGGTGCTGTCCAGCAGGGGCGGCTTCGCCCGGCTGCTGGCCGTGGGAACACTGTCGGACCCGGAGATGGAGCAGGTGCACCGCGGCGGCGAGCAGCTCTTCCCGCCCGGCATCACCCAGGGCGTCTCGCTGAACCTGGACCGGCGCATGGCGTACTGGCGTGAACAGTGGGCGCAGGGCGTCACCCCGCCGATGAGCCACGCGGGGGACGTCGTCACCGAGGTCGTCTCCCGCACGCTCGGCGAGGCCGGGCTGACCATGGCGGACATCACCCGCGTCGCACACCCCGGGGTGAACTGGGACCTGCTCAAGCACGGCTTCCTCGACCCGCTGGGCGTGAGCGAGGAGCAGGGCACCTGGGAGTTCACCCGCAGGCTCGGCCACGCGGGGGCGACCGACCAGATCGCCGGCCTGGAGCATCTGCTGCGCTCGGGCGAGGTCGGCCCCGGCGACCACGTGCTGCTGCTCAGCAAGACCTCCGGCATGGAGGCCGGCGCCGCGGTGGTGCGCATCGAGGGCGCACTGTGAGCGGGCTGCTCGACGGCGTGGTGCCGTGGCCGGACTCCTTCGCCCTCGTCTATCGCCGGCTCGGCTACTGGCGAGGGCAGGATCTCGGCTCGCTGCTGCGCGACTGGGCGCGCTCGTACGGCGACAGGACCGCGCTGGTCGGCCTCGACCGGCGCGTCTCCTACGCCGAGCTGGACGCGTGGGCCGACCGGCTGGCGGCCGGGTTCATCGCCAGGGGCGTCCAGCCCGGCGACAGGATCGTGCTGCAACTGCCGAACGTGCCCGAGTTCGTCGCCGTGTTCTTCGCTCTGACCAGGGCGGGCGCGCACCCGGTGTTCGCGCTGCCCGCGCACCGCGACACCGAGTTGCGCCATCTCGTGACCGCGTCGGAGGCCGTGGGCTACGTGGTGGCGCAGTCGCGGGACGGCTTCGACTACCCGGCGCTGGCCCGCCGGATGGCCGGCGAGCACGACTGCCTGCGCCTGCTGTTCGTGCACGGCCGCGCCGACGGCCTGGTCTCGCTGCGGGACGTCGCCGCCGATCCTGCGCCGGTCACGCTGCCCGAGCTCGACCCGTCGAACGTGGCGTTCTTCCTGCTGTCCGGGGGCACGACCGCGCTGCCCAAACTCGTCCCGCGCACCCACGACGACTACGCCTACCAGTTGCGCGCGGGCGTCTCCGCGTGCGGGGTGACGGCCGACGATGTGTATCTGGCCGTGCTGCCGGTGGAGTTCAACCTGTCCCTCGGCTGCCCCGGCGTGCTGGGCACGCTGCACGCCGGCGGCACGGTGGTGCTGGCCGAGGACCCGGTGGCGGAAGACTGCCTGCGGCTGGTCGAGCAGGAGCGGGTGACGTTCACCGCGCTGGTTCCGACCATCCTGCGGCTGTGGCTGGACGAGCTGCCCTATCTGGACAACGACCTGTCGTCGCTGCGTTTCGTGCTGGTCGGCGGGGCTCCGCTGCCGCCCGAGCTGGCCGCCCGGGTACGCCCGGAGCTGGGCTGCGCGCTCACCCAGTCCTTCGGCATGGCGGAGGGCATGCTGCTGTACTCCGGCCTCAGGGACGACGAGCACACGCGTGTCACCACCCAGGGACGGCCGCTGTCACCGACCGACGAGGTGCGGATCCTGGACGACCTCGGCCACCCGGTGCCCCCGGGCGAGCCCGGCCACCTGCTGGTGCGGGGGCCGTACACGATCCGCGGGTACTTCCGCGCGCCCGAGCACAACGCCACGGCCTTCACCCCCGACGGCTTCTACCGCACCGGCGACATCGTGCGGCGTACCCCGGACGGGTCGCTGGTGGTGGAGGGGCGGGCCAAGGACGTCATCATCCGCGGCGGTGACAAGATCTCGCCGGCCGAGATCGAGGCGCATCTGCTCGAACACGCGGGGGTGCGGGAGACGGCCGTGATCGGCGTGCCCGACGAGTTCCTCGGCGAGCGCAGCTGCGCGTTCGTCGTGCCCCGAGGGGCGCCGCCGACGGCCGTGGAACTCAAGCGCATGCTGCACGCCAAGGGTGTGGCCGACTACAAACTGCCCGACCGGGTCGAGATCGTCGAGTCCCTGCCGCTCACGCCGCTGGGGAAGGTCGACAGGAAGGCCCTGGCCGGCTACGTGAGCAGGGACAGGGAGAGGACATGATGCGGCCGAGTGCGCGGACGACCGGACTGCCGGCTTCCGAGGCGGCGGGCCTGACCAGGGACGAGGTGCGGCTGGCCGTGGCTGGCTGCCTGGGGCTGGCCGCCGACGACCTGAACGCCGACGACAATCTGGTGGTGCTGGGCCTGAGCTCGCTGGAGGTGATGCAACTGGTGAACCGGTGGAAGCGGCAGGGCATCCGCGCGGACTTCCGGGTGCTGGCCGCCAGGCCCACCTTGAGCGGCTGGTGGGAGCATCTGTCGCCCTGACCCCCGCGGTGAAGTCAGAAGCCCGGCGGCGCGCAGGCGCCGCCGGGCTTCGGGTTTCACCCCGTGGATCGAGGGACGAGGCGGGCCGCGACCAGCGCGGCGACGGCGGCCCAGTCCTCGGACAGGAAGAAGTGCCCGCCGTCGAACACGCGCAGCTCGAAGTCCCCGCTCGTGTGCTCGCCCCACAGCGCCACGTCATCGACCTTGACCCGGGGGTCTTCCGCCCCCGCCATGGCCGTGACGGGACACGTCAGGCCGGGTCCACCGGCCCATCGATAGGTCTCGATCGCCCGGTAGTCGGCACGCAGTGCCGGCAGGACCAGCCGCACCATCTCCGCGTCGGCCAGCACGCGCAGGTCCGTCCCGCTCAGCTCACGCACCTCGGCCAGCAGCCCGTCGTCGGAGCGCAGGTGGACGCGCTCGGCGCGCGGCACGCTGGGCGCCGAACGGCCCGAGCAGAACAGCCGTGTCACCGGCCCGTCCAGCCGCCGTGCCACCTCGTAGGCGATGGTGGCCCCCATGCTGTGCCCGAACAGGGCCAACGGCTCTCCGGCCCAGGGCGCGAGCACGTCCGCGATCCGATCGGCCAGCTCCCCGAGGTCGTGGAGCGGCTCTTCGAGGTGGCGGTCCTGCCTGCCCGGGTACTGCACGCAGTACGTCTCGATCTCCGGTGGCAAGGCCGCCGACAGCGGGCGGAAGAACGGGGCCGAGCCGCCGGCGTGCGGCAGGCAGACCAGACGTACCGTGCCCGGCGAGCCCCCGTGGAACCGCCGGAACCAGACGCCCGCCTCGGTGTCCGTCATCGTCATCTCACACCGCCACCGTGGTTTCGTCGTTCAGTATGCGCTGGTGCAGCTCCTGCAGGGAGCGGCACGGCTCGATGCCGATCTCGTCCCTGAGCCGCCGCCGCGCCAGGCGATAGATCTCCAGCGCCTCCGCCCTGCGGTCGGACCGGTGCAGGGCGGTCATCAGGTACTGGTAGAAGGTCTCGCGCAGGGCGTGCTCGTTCGTCAGCGCCGACAGCCGGCCGATGATCTCCCGGTGTCTGCCGAACAGCAGCTCCGTCTCCATCAGCAGCTCCAGGCAGTCCAGCCGGCTCTCCTCCAGCATGGTGGCGTAGGAGTAGACGATGGGAGAGTCGACCACCCCGCCGAACGCCGGGCCGCGCCACAACTTCAGCGCGCTGTTCATGGCCGCGGCGGCCGGGCCGTAACTGCGGGTCCTGTGCAGCTCCTGCGCGTGCTTGAACAGCGAGACGAAGCGCTCGGCGTCGAGCTCGCCCGGTTCCACCCGCAGCGTGTAGCCGCGCGGCCGGGTCTCTATGGGATTGTCGCCGCTGGCCGGATCGTGCAGCAGCTTGCGGAGCTGGGAGATGTAGACGTACAGGGCGGCGTTGGCCCGCTTGGGCGGGGCGTCACCCCAGATCGCGTTCACGAGCTGGTCGGTGGTCAGCAGCTGGCCGGCCTTGGCCAGCAGTATGACCAGCAGGTCCTCGACCTTCTTGGCCCGGAGCGCGCACCTGCCGCCCGCCCCGGTCACCCTGATCTCACCCAGAATCTCGTACTTCATTCGATCCTCCAGAACGTACGTGTGCCGGCTCAGGCTCCATTCGCGTCCTCCGATAGGTGAGTGCCATGGCCGCCGTGCCCAGGAGCGCGGCGGCGGTGAAGGTCAAGAAAGGCGGGCCGAAGCCGCCCTGGTGCACGGCCGCCGCGAGCGGCCCGGCGAGCAGCGCGGAGCAGGTGATGCTGCCCAGGTAGCGGGCCGTGGCGCCCACTCCGCCCGCCATGCCGGTCTCCGCCGGGTCCACGGCCCTGATCGAGACGAGCTGCAGCGCCGGGTTGGCCAGGCCGAGCCCGATGCCGCAGGCCGCCAGGCAGAGGCTGAGCTGCAGCGGCGTCAGCGCGGCCCCGGCGAAGCAGATCGGCGCCAGGCTCGCACCGGCCACGACGAAACCCGCCGTGGCCATCAGGCGCGGCTCGAAGCGGTCGACCAGCCAGCCGCCGAGCGGAGTCAGCAGCGCCACCGCGGCCAGCATCGCCGACAGCACGGCTCCGGTCGTGGTGGGCGCCCAGCGCTGGGCCATCAGCGACGGCAGCGCGAGCAGGGCGCCGTACATGACGACGTTGCTGAGCAGGGTGCCGATCGAGGCGGCGGTGAAGCCCGGACTGCGGAACAGCCGCGGCGCGACGACGGGATCGGGGTGGCGGTGCACCCTGATCAGGAACAACGTCAGCGTCACCGCGAACGCGACCGCCCAGCCGGCGACGGCCAGGCCGGAGCCCGGCAGTCCGAGCAGTTCGGTGAAGGTCACCAGCACCCCGCACAGCAGCAGCGAGCCGAGCGCGTCGAAGCCGCCCACGGCCCGGCGTGGCGCGCCGCGCGGCAGGATCAGCCATCCGGCCGCCACGGGCACCAGCAGCAGCACCAGGTTCACCCCGAACACCCCGCGCCAGCCGGTGAGCCCCAGGAGCATGCTGCCCAGGGTCGGCCCGGCCGCCGCCGCCAGCGGCGCGGACACGCCCACCAGGCCGAGCGTCTTGCCCAGCCGCTCCGGCGGTACGACGTCGCGCAGCAGCGCCATGCCGTTGGGCAGCAGCAGCGCGCCACCGGCCGCCTGCAGCGCGCGGAAGGCGACGAGCAGGGGCAGGTTGCCGGCGATCGTCCCGCCCAGCGAGGCGAGGAAGAACAGCGCGAGTCCGGCCAGTATGGTCTGCCTGCGGCCGTAGCGGTCGCCCAGCTTCCCCGCGATGGGCAGCAGGCACGACATGGCGATCAGATAGACGGTGACCAGCGCGTTCTCGCCACCGTACGGCAGGTGCAGGTCGTGCGAAACGGCGGGCAGCGCCACGGCGATCATGGTGGAGTTGAGTGGGCCGATGAGGATGGCCAGCATGACGCTGGCCATGATCAACGGCAGGCGCGCCACGCCTGCACCGGTCACGTCTCCTCCAGCAGCCTCACGATGCCGGTGCCGCCGTCGAGCTCCACCAGCTGGCCGTCCTTGATGGTCTGCGTCGCTCCCGCGGCGCCGACCACGGTGGGCACTCCGTACTCCCTGGCGACGACCGCGCAGTGCGACAGCACGCCGCCGGTGTCGGTGATGACGCCGCCGGCGATGGCGAACAACGGCGTCCACGGGGGCGCGGTGGTCGGCGCGACCAGGATCTCTCCCGGGCCGAGCCGGCCGGACTCCTCCAGGGTGTGCACGATCCGCGCGATCCCGCGCACCACTCCCGCGGCGCCCGCGGTCCCGCGCAGGGTGCCGGGCTCGGCGGCCACGGCCATCCAGGGCGGCGGCGCGGCCATCCCCGCCAGGCTGCCCATGAAGACCATGAACGCGGGGGTGATCTGCGGCGGCGCGTCCGAGCCGATCACGGGCTCCGGGGTGATGCCGGCGAACCTGCGCATCTCGGCGGCGTTCCCGGCGGCCACCGCGCGCGCGTCCAGGCCGTCCCGTGCGGTCAGCGCCGCGCGCAGATCGCCGGAGCCGAGCAGGAACACGTCCGCGACCTCGTCCAGGGCGCCGGCCGCGACCAGCCGCCCGCCCATTTCCAGGATGATGCGGCGGATCTGGTAGACGCCGCCGTAGTCGATGTAGAACGTGTGGTCCTCGGTCAGCACGCTGCCCGCCTGGGCGGCGGCCAGCAGCTGCTCGAACAGCTCGGCGACCGGCCGGGGATACCCGGCGAGCCGTTCACGCGCCTCGGCCACGGCCAGTTCGCGCTCCGCGGCCGCGACGCCCTGGGTGTGCTCGGGGGAGGCGCTGTCGGGCCGCCGCAGGTAGACGCTGAGGTTGCGGACGACGCCGACGGGGTTCTCCACCCAGCTCTCCGCGGTCAGGCTGCACATGTCGCCGCGCTGCCCGTACCTGTTCAGGAACGCGCGCAGCTCGTCCAGGAAGCCCTTGGCGGCCTCGATCCTCTCCAGCGCCGCGACGACCTGCTCGGCCGGCGCGCTCTCCAGCACCGCGCGCACCTCGGGCACGCCGCCGGCCACCCGGCTCAGCCGCCACAGCTCCCTGCCCGCCTCGACGGTCTTGTTCGGCAGGCCGCTGAGCAGCCGGTACGGCGCCAGCGGGTCCTCCTCCCCGAACAGCTCCCGGTAGGTGCGGTCGTACTCGTTGACCGCCGCCGCGGCGGGAAAGAGGATCATGAAGTGCAGTTCCCACAGCCGGGTGAGCCGATCGGTCGCCCGGTCGTACAGCGACACCAGCTCGGCGTCGGACAGGCCAGTCACGTCGATGCCGCTGAAGTCGTCGAGGAACGCCTGTAGCTGCGGCAGGTAGTCCTCGGCCCAGGCCCGTGCCAGGTCGTCCACGCCGGCCCGCAGCGCACGCAGCGCCGCCGCTCCCGCGGGGTCTTCCGGCGCGTCGGGGCGGGCCGGGCCCATGGCGCGGTAGACGTAGGTGTTGACGCGCCGGGCGAGCGTCTCCTGGAAGGAGCCCTTGAGCTCGGTGAACGCGTAGTCGGCGCCGCTCATGATGCGCCGGACGAGCACGTCGAACTCCAGCGGCGGCACCTGGTTGGGGAAGCTCTGGGTGAAGAAGCGCCACTGCAGCGCCTCGTCTCCGGGTTCGGACCAGACGACGGGGAAGTCGTTCTGCCCGAGCTCCTGGCCCTGGTCGATGCTCATGCTCCCGCCTCGCTCTCGTTCTTCGCGCCGACGCCGCCGGCCGGGGTGTCCAACGTCGTGATGGGACGGCACTGCAGGAGGTGGAGCCGGCCGCCGGCCCAGGCGAACTCGATGTCCACCGGGTGGCCGCAGGTCTTCTCCAGCTCCAGTGCCAGCCGCGCGGTCGTCTCCGCCTGAGCCGTGCTCAGCACGGGCGCCTCGCGCAGCCGCGGGGGCACGCCGACCTCGGCGGTGCCGCCCGCCACGGCGACGGTCATGCGCTGCTTGTCGGCCGGGGACACGGAGACGTCCCCGGTGCCGACGTCGTAGGCGTAGGTGTCGGGGGTGACGGTGCCGCCGACGACGCTCTCGCCCAGACCCCAGCTCGCGTTGATGACGACCTGGCCGCGCGAGCCGCTGACCGGGTCGACGCTGAACGCCACGCCGGACACGTCGGCGATCACGAGTTCCTGGACGAGGACCGCGTACTGGCCGGAACCTCCGTCGAGACCGTGCTGCCTGCGGTAGTCGAGCGCGCGCTCGGAACCGAAGGAGGCGACGCAGGCGCGTACGGCGGCGACGACCGCCTCGGCGCCGCGCACGTTGAGGTACGTCTCGTTCTGCCCCGCGAACGACGCCTGGGCCCCGTCCTCGTCGATGGCCGACGAGCGGACCGCCACGGGCACCGCCTCCTGGCCGCGCAGCCGTGAGAGCCGCGCGTAGGCGGCCGCGATGTCGTGCTCGTCCGGCTCGGACTCGCCGGACTCTCCCACGACGCCGAAGCCGGGCGGCACGTCGAATCCGGCCGCCAGACGGCTCAGAGTGGCCGCCTTGCCACCTACGACCGACGGGTCCTGTGCGGGTCCCGCCTCGCCGAGCCAGTGGATACCGGCTCTGTAGCTGAGTTTCACGATGGTTCAGCCCTCCTCGGGCATGGTTGCCCGAAATCGCGAAATGCACGAATATGCACTTGAGTTCGTACCATGCAGCTAAATGGCGGCTCAATGTCTCAGCGATTCTTTAGGGGGCGAGCACCCGCACTAGGGGGCAATAGGGGTGCAGCTGATATTTCGCCCGGCGTATCGTCGCGAATTATCGCGAATACCGCAGAGGAAGGCGATGATGAGCCGATGCGCATTCTTCATGAGCGCCCCACGACGGCCGATCTCGACCAGGCGCGGCCGCTGTTCACCACGCCGGAGGGCATCGAGGTCACGGGCGTGCCGCTGACCGGCCTGCCCGCCGCCGAGCGGCGCCGCGCGGTCCTGGCGGCGCGGTCCGTCACGTCGTGCTGGCCGGTGCTGATCGATCAGTCGTTCCCGGCCCAGCTCGAGTTCCACTGGACGCTGCCGGACATCACCATGCCGCTGCACGAGACGCTCCGGCGCGCGGCGCGGCTGTGCGACGGCGACCCGGATGGCACCCGGCCGGATTTCCCCGGCCCGCCCGTTCGGGACGTCCAGGATCCGCCGGTCGCCGGCGTTCCGTCGCGGCCGGACGGGTTCGAACCGCTCGCGCCCACGCTGCTGGGCGGCGTCAGCCGGGCCTACCTGGCGCTGATGCCGGTCGATGCGGGCTGGCAGGTGCCCGCGCTGCTCAACTACGGCGGCTGGAACCGCTACCCGAGCCCCGTGGAGCACACCGTGGTGCTGCGCCGCCTGTACGAGCGCTACGGCGCAGAACTGGTGGCCATGACCGACTGCAGCGCCGAGTTCATCGTCCGGCGTCCCCCGCTGACCAGGCCCGACGCCTGGCATCTGGCCTGGGAGCTGATCGGCTACAGCGACGTGGTGCGTGACCGGTCACCCGAGTCCGCCGTCCGGTTCGCGGCCGACTTGCTGGGGGCCGACCACTGGGTGGCCTCTTGGAGATGACCCGGCCGGCGACCGGCGGCCCTGACGATGGCGGTCGCCAGCAGGCCCCGCCTGGCCAGCCAGCGCCCGGTGAAGCTCTTGAGCACCTGTCCCTCCACCATGGCGCCGGGGACGAGCAGGCGGGCGGAGAACGTCCCCGCGGGATCCAGCGTGACCAGCGCGTTCTCGAAGCTCAGCCAGCGGTTGGTCAGCGGGAACCACGCCTTGTACACCGCTTCCTTCGCGCAGAACAGCAACCGGTCCCAGCACACCTCGGGATGCGCCGCCCGCAGCCGGTCGACCTGGGCCAGTTCGGCCGGCAGCGCGATGGCCTCCAGCACCCCGAACGGCAGTTCCTCGTCCGGCTCGGCGTCGATGCCGATCGTGACGACGCCGGTGGACTCGCCGAGCACCACGCCGCGGTAGCCCGCGCAGTGCGTGATGCTGCCGACCACGCCCATCGGCCAGCGGGGCTCGCCCCGCGGCCCGGGCAGGATCGGCGCCGGCGGCCTGCCGAGCAGGCCGAGCGCTCTGCGGGCGCACGCCCGCGCGGTGATGAACTCCTTGCGGCGTTTCTCCACCGATCGCTCGATCACCACTTCTTCTTCGGGGAACAGCATCGCGTGGGGAATGTCGTCGAAAGTGTCGACGGCGACCACTGAGGACGGCAGAATTTCCTTGATCACGTCAGCTCCTCGGTCCGATTCCCGAAAAAAAGCGTAGGCATGCGGCGCACACCGGGAAAAGGCACGGGAGCCGGATTAAGGGGAATAGGGGTTGCCCGGCAGATCGTCGATCTCCTTGCGCAGCCGCCGCCCCGCCCGCGGCCCCAGCTTCTCCAGCAGCGGCGCCGCCAGCTCCCGCGCCTCACGGGCCGCCGTCTCCGCCCCCAGCGCCCGATGCGCCTCGCCGAGCAGGAGCAGCACGCGTGCCTCGTGCGGCGGCACGTCCAGCCGGCGGAAGAACGCCAGCGCCCGCCGCAGGTGGGTGACCGCCTCTTCCGGCCGTTCGTCATACAGCGCCAGCTTGGCCAGGCCGACCAGGATGCGAGCCTCGGCGTAGCAGGCGTTGGCGGCGACGGAGAGGTCCAGCGCCTCGCGCAGCGCGGCCCCCGCCGCGGCGGGCTCGCCGAGCCGCAGCCGCGCCTCGCCGAGGCCGTGCAGGGCGTAGGCCTGGCCGACCAGGTCGCCGATGGCGCGCGTGACGGCCAGGGCGGCCTCGAAGCTCTCCTCCGCCCGGGCCGGGGCGGCCGCCGCCAGCATGGCCTGCCCCATGCGGTGCAGGAGCTTGGCCTCCACCCGCCGGTTCCCGGTGTCCCTGCTCAGCCGCAGCGCCTCGGCCAGCAGGCTCTGCGCCCGGCCCGTGTCCCCTGCCTCCAGCTCCAGCTCCGCGACCCCGTGCAGCACCTGGGCGACGGCGACCCGGTCACCGAGTTCGCTGAAGATCTCCAGCGCCCACTCGTAGTGCCGGACGGCTTCCTCCAGCCGTCCGGCCAGCCGGTGCACCAGGCCGAGGTTCCTGACGACGAGCGCCATGCCCTGGTCGTCACCCACCTCGCCGAACAGCGCGGCGGCGGACTCGAACGCGCGCCTGGCGTCGTCGAAGCGCCGCTCGGTCAGGTGCAGCGAACCCGTCGAGTAGAGGATGGCGGCCTGTCCGCGCCGGTCGTCGGCCTGCCGTGTCACCGCCAGCGCGATCCGGTGGGTCTCCCGCCAGTCGTCGAGGTAGACGCTGGACTCGAACAGGGTCACCGCGCTGATCGCCAGCCCCCAGCAGAGCTCGACGAATCCGGCCTGGGCCGCCTGCCTGATCCCGGAGATCAGTGTCGGGCGTTCCCGCTCGTACCAGGACATCGGCGCGGCGACGAGTTCCTCCACCAGGTCGTCGGGCAGCCGCCACGGCAGGACGGGGCCGCTGATCCTGGCTTCGCCGGTGTCCTGGTGCCTGCGTGCCGCGTCCGCCAGGCACAGCAGGCCGCCGAGGACCCTGGCCAGGGCGTCGGCCCGCTCGCCCGGGGGCTCGTCGGCGGCCAGATGCTCGCGGGCGAAGACCCGGACGAGGTCGTGGAAGCGGTACCGGGGGTGCGAGCCGGTGCCGACGCGCTCCACGAGTTGCGCGTCCATCAGGTCGTCGAGCAGTTCCCGCGCCTCGGCGAAGGGCAGGTCCATCAGCGCGGCGGCGATCCAGGCGGAGAAGACCTGGGTGTCCAGGATGGCCAGGCGGCGGAAGAGGCGGCGGGCGCCTTCGCTGACCGACTCGTACATGAGCGAGATGCTCGGCCTGATGCCCATGTCGCCGTGCTTGAGCTCGTCCAGCCTGCGGGTCTCGTCCTGCAGCCGGTCCGCGAGCTGCCCGATCGTCCAGTGGGGGCGGGCGGCCAGCCTGACCCCGGCGATGCGCAGCGCCAGCGGGAGCTGCCCGCACAGTTCGGCCAGCTCCTCCGCCCGCCCCGGCTCGGCGATCATGCGGCTGGTGCCCGCGATCCTGGCCAGAAGCTCCACCGACTGGTGGGGTTTGAAGGAGTCGAGCGAGAGATGGACCACCCCGGGCAGCCCGGTCAGGCGGCTGCGGCTGGTGATGATGACGGCCGAGCCCGGGTCGACCGGCAGCAGCGGCAGGATCTGGCTCTCGCTGCTCACGTCGTCCAGCAGCATCAGCATTCTGCGGTCGCCCAGCAGCGCGCGGAACATCTCGGCCCGCGCGTCCAGGCTGTCGGGCTGCGCGGTGCCGCGCACGCCCATCACGCGCAGGAAGCGTTCGAGCACCCGCATGGGGCTGATCGGACGGGAGACGCCGCCCCGCAGGTCCGCGAAGAGCTGGCCGTCGGGGAAGCGCGCGGCGACCGTGTGCGAGGCGTGGACCGCGGCGCACGTCTTGCCGATGCCCGGCGGGCCGAGCACGGCGATGATGGGCACCCCCGGGCCGTCGCCGTCGAGCACGTGCCGCCGGATGCGCTCCACCTCCCCCTCGCGGCCGGTGAAGTCGGCGATGTCGGTCGGCAACATCCGCGGCGCGGCGGGCACTCTGGCCGACGAGGAGAGCACGGCGGCGGAGCGCAGGTCGAGGCCGGGATCGGCGCCCCGGATCGCGCTTTCGAGCTGTCTCAGCCGGGCGTTGGGCTCGATGCCGAGCTCGTCGATCATCGTGCGTTCCGCGTCGGTGAACACGCGTAGCGCCTCGTCCCGCCGGCCGGAGCGGTAGAGGGCCAGCATGAGCTGGCCGCGCAGGCGCTCGCGCAAGGGGTGCTCGGCCACCAGCCCGGTCAGCTCCGCCACCAGCTCGTGATGCCGCCCGGCGGCCAGCTCCAGCTCCAGGCACTCCTCGTTCGCGGTGATGCGCGACTCCGTGAGCCTGCTCACCGCCGAGCGCACGAGCCTGCTGTCGATGCCTTCGAGCGCGGGCCCGCGCCACAGCCCGAGCGCGGCCCGGTAGTGCGCGATCGCCCGCTCGCCGCGCCCGCTGTCCCTCGCGTGCCCGGCCTGGGCGAGCAGGCTCTCGAACCGGTGGCAGTCGATCCGCTCGTACGGCACCTGCAGCGTGTAGCCCTGCGATTGGGTCGAGATGAGATCCGCCAGGCCGTGGACGGCGAACATCCGGCGCAACGCGGACACGCAGATCTGCACCTGAGATCGCGCGGTCGGCGGCGGACTGTCGCCGTACAGTGATTCGACCAGCCGTCCCATGCTCGCCGTTCGCGTCGGCGCGAGCAGGAGCGCGGCGAGGATGGTCTGCTGCCTGACTCCCCCGAGAGCCACGCTTCGCCCGTCGAGCACGGCCTCCAACATTCCCAGCACAAAGAAATCCACGTGGACGTCCCCCAGGCCATCACAAGGAAGTTCTTCTCCGTCCGTTCTCATGCTGGGGGCAATGTTTGATTAGGACAAGCACAAAAAGAACCGCATTGAGGTCACGAATTGTTTGCCGGTGAATATTGTTCCGTGAATGTTAAATCGATCTGGAGGTCCAGGAGCGGGGTGAGGCGTAGCCGGGCGCCGGACGTCCGTGCCGCGCCCGTCCGGCCCGCCTCGCGGCCGCCACCAGGCGCAACGCCCGTACGAGTGCTTCCAGTTCCTCCTCTGTCGGATCTCCCGCGATCACCAGGGGTGCTTCGTCCGCCAGGGTCATCTCCGTCCTCCTCCTTCGCCGTCACATCGGCGGGTTGCCGTGCTTGCGCCCCACCACGGGCGCGTGTTTGGCGCGCAGCAGCCGCAGCGCGCGTACCAGCGTCCATCGGGTCTCCGCCGGGTCGATGACGTCGTCGACCAGTCCGCGTTCTGCCGCGTAGAAGGGATGCATGAGGGTGCGGCGGTAGTCGTCCACGCGCAGCGCCCGCTGCGCCACCGGGTCGTCCGCGGCGGCGATCTCCTTGCGGAAGACGATGTTCGCGGCCCCTTCCGCGCCCATGACCGCGATCTCGTTCGTCGGCCAGGCGTAGGACAGGTCCGCGCCGATGGAGCGTGAGTCCATGACGATGTACGCCCCGCCGTACGCCTTCCTGACGATCACCTGGACGCGCGGCACGGTCGCGGCGCAGTAGGCGTACAGCAACTTGGCTCCGTGCCTGATGATCCCCCCGTGCTCCTGATCGGCCCCGGGCAGGAAGCCGGGCACGTCCACCAGGCTCACCAGCGGGATGTTGAACGCATCGCACATCTGGATGAAGCGGGCGCCCTTCTCCGAGGCGTGGATGTCCAGCACCCCGGCCAGCCGGGCGGGCTGGTTGGCCACGATCCCCGTCACCTGGCCGTCGAACGTGGCCAGCCCGCAGATCAGGTTCTGCGCCCACCCGGCGTGGAACTCGAAGAACTCGCCGTCGTCGACGATCTCCGCGATCAGCCGGGCCATGTCGTAGGAGCGGGAGGGGTCGGCGGGGACGAGGTCGAGCAGGGACTCGCAGCGCCGCCGCGCCGGGTCGGCGGTGGCCACCACCGGTGGCAGCTCCCGGTTGTTCGCGGGCAGCAGGGCCAGCAGGTAACGCACGTCCTCAAGGCACGACACCTCGTCCGGATAGACGAAGCCCGCCACGCCGGACAGCGTGCCGTGCACGCGAGCGCCGCCCAGGTCGTCCTGGCTGATGTCCTCGCCCGTGACGGCCCGCACCACGTCGGGCCCGGTGATGAACATCTGCGCCGTGCCCTGCACCATGAAGACGAAGTCCGTCAGCGCCGGCGAGTAGGCCGCGCCGCCCGCGCAGGGCCCGAGTATGACGCTGACCTGCGGGACCGCCCCCGACATGCGGACGTTGCGCTGGAAGATGCCGCCATAGCCGGCCAGGGCGGTGACGCCTTCCTGGATGCGCGCGCCCGCGCCGTCGCAGAGCCCGATCAGCGGCACCCCGGCGGACTCCGCCAGGTCCATGACCTTGTGGATCTTCTCAGCGTGCGCCTCGCCGAGCGAGCCGCCGAAGATGCGGAAGTCGTGGGCGTACACCATCACCTCACGTCCGTGGACGAGCCCCCAGCCGGCGACCACGCCGTCGGTGTGCGGGCGGCGATGTTCCAGCCCGAATCCGGTGGCGCGGTGCCTGCGGAACGTCTCGATCTCGGCGAAGGTGCCCTGGTCCAGCAGGATGTCCAGGCGTTCGCGCGGGGTGAGCTTGCCCTTGGCGTGCTGCCTGGCGGTGGCCTGCGGGTCGAGCCCCTGCTGCGCGCACTCCCGGACCAGCGCCAGCTCCTCCACCCGGCCTCGCATGGTCTCCGGCGGCAGGTCCGCCGCCGAAGGGGCGGTGAGATCGTCCGTCCTGTTCATGTGCCCTCCTCAGCGGAGCGGGTTTCCGGCACGGCACGGTCGCCGCGCCGCGGCCCTCGCCCCTGGCGGGCTCCCGCGCCACCGGAATCGGCGGCACGCGGCGGCCTCAGGTCGAGGGTGGCGGGCAACTCGACCCGCCGGGCGATGCCGAGCTTGCGGTAGGTGCGGGTCAGGTGCTGCTCGACGGTGCTCACCGTGAGGTAGAGCCTGGCCGCGATCTCCTGGTTGGTGTGGCCTGTCGCGGCCAGCACGGCCACCCGCTGTTCGGCCTCGCTCAGCAGTTCGGCGGCCCGGCCGTGGACGCCTGTCTCCGTGCCGTGCGGCCGGGCCGCGACGTCGTCCGCCGAGAGCGCCGCCAGCAGGGGCGCGGCCGCGCAGCCGTGGGCCACGGACTGCGCCCACACCGTGATCATGCCGGCCCGGCGGAACTCGCCCAGCTCGCGGTAGGCGGTGGCCAGGTCCGCCAGCACTCTGGCCAGCTCGTAGCCGTCTCCCGCGCGCTGGAGCAGGTCGACGGCCCGGCGCAGCAACATCGGCCGGTGCCGCGGCTCACCGACGGCGGCGAGCACGCGCATTGCCATGCCGTGCGCCCTGGGCGTCGCCGGGGTGCAGCGCCTGAGCTGGTCGGCGATGAGCCTGGCGGCCTCCTCCTCGCGATCCAGGCGCAGGCAGGCCTCGGCGGCCTCGACCCGCCAGGGCAGGAAGCCCGGCACGTCCAGCCCCCACTCACCCATCAACTCCCCGCAGCGCCCCAGGTCGCGCAGCGCCAGCGCCGGATGGCCGGTGGCCAGGCAGAACCGGCCGCGCGCGTACAGGTACGCCAGCCCGTACCTGGTGTCGAACATCGAGGTGAGCACCACCTGGTCGAGCTGGTCGTGGACCACGTCGTACTCGCCCATGGCCGTGGCCGCCTGGATGAGGCTGCTCAGCGGGCCGCCCGCGGTGACGCCCCAGCTCGTCAGGGGCATGGCGGCCAGAGCCGCGCGGGCGTGCCGCAGGGCGGTGGGCATGTCGCCCTGGCGAACCGCGATCTCCGACCTGATGGCCGCCAGCCTGGCCTGACGGCTGGGCGCGTTCCTGGTCGAGGCCTCCTCGATGAAGGCCTCGCACCAGGGGGCCGCCCGGTCAGGGCGTTCGCCGAAGGTGAGGGCGAGCAGGGCGCTCTCCACGGTGTCCATGGACATCTCGTCCAGGTGGCTGCCGCGCAGGATCTGCTCGACGGCTCTGACGGTGGGCTCCGCCGGCCCTTCCGACAGGACGTGGGCCAGCATGAGCGTGGCCTTCAGCCGGCGGTCGGCCGACACCGACGGCACCTCCGTCACGGGCAGGTCCGGCACGCGCACCTCGGGATGGGTGACCCGCAGCCATGGGGAGATGACCAGGAGCTCGGCGGCCGTCTCCGGGTCCGTCCCGACGTCGCGGCCGGCGTGCTGGAGCACGTCCTGGGCCTCGTCGGTCCGCCCGTGCCACAACAGCGCCCGGGCCAGCACCACGGCGTCGCCGCCGCGCAGGTATCCGCGCTGGAGCGCGTCGGTGAGCTCGGCCAGCCGTTCCGCGGGAGCCGACGGGTTGATCCGCCACTCGGCCCTGACCAGCATGGTGGCGATCTTGGTGCGTTCGTGCTCGTCGGCGCACTCGTCCCAGGCCAGTCTCAGGCACGACACGGCCTGATCCACCTTGCCTTCGCGCAGCGCGTGCCTGGCCGTGTCCTCCAGGACGGAGACCACCCAGGGCGCGTCGACCCGGTCGGCCCGGAGCAGATGGGCGGCCACCTCCGCCGGGGGCGCGCCCCGCTCGTAGACCAGCAGCGCCGCCTGGTGGTGCAGCCGCATCCGCTCCTCGTCGCTCATCGCGGCCAGGATCGCCGCGCCCGCCGTCTCCGTCCTGAGCCGGCCGTCCACGACCAGTCCCGCCTCGGTCAGCCCCGCCAGGGCGGCGGCCACGTCCTCCTGACCGGCGCCGAGCAGCCGGTCGAGCTGGTCGGCGCCGCCGAGCACGGCCAGGCCGCGGGCGGCGGGCAGCAGGCGCGGCTCACCCCGGCGCAGGCACGACAGGACGGCCCTGCCGTACCAGCCCTCGGGGATCAGCGAGGTGGCCGTCTTCTGGGCGCGCCGCGCCTGATGGTCCTGGATCAGCGCGGTCAGCAGCAGCGGGTTGCCGCCGGTGAGCGCGTGCCATTCCGCGGAGAACCGTTCGGCGGTGCGCCGGCCGAACGCGTCGACGGCCATGGCCAGCGCGCCCTCCTCCGACAGGGTGGTCAGGTGGACCCGGCGGGAGTGCTGCTGGCGCAGCAGTTCGCTCTCCAGCAGGCGCTCGCCGCCGCCGCCGTGGTCGTTCTGCCCGAAGACGGCGGCGACGCGGGCGAACCTGGCCCGCCGCGCCAGATACGCCAGGCAGACCAGGGAGGCGCGGTCGGCGTGTTGCACGTCGTCCACGATCAGGGCCACCGGGCAGCGCTCCGACAGCTGCAGCAGCACCGAGCCCAAGGCGTGCACGAGGTGGGCGTCGATCGGCTCCCCCGGCTCCTCCCCGCCCTCGGCCAGCAGCGCCATGGCGCGGCCGAGCTCCTCCTCCGTCAGCGGGGCGTCCTGGATCAGCTGGCCCATGACGCCGAGCCGCAGGTCGCTCTCCAGCCGTGAGCAGGTCGCGATGACCGCGACCGCACCCAGTTCCACCACCTGCTCGGCGAACTCGGACAGCAGGGCGCTCTTGCCCACGCCGACCGCGCCGCTCACCAGGGCCACCCGGCCCCGTCCCGACCGTGCGTCGGCGAGATGCCCCCGGAGGACGTCCAGCGCCTCGTCTCGTTCCCTCAGCATCATCGGTGGTGGTTCCTTCCCCTCAGTCCTGCGAGCCGCAGAAGATCGAATAGGAGTACGGCGAGATCAGGACATGGATCCGGTAGGAGTCACCTTCGTCGCAGATGCGAAACAACACGTTGATCTCGGGATAGGCGGCGGTCAGGCCCAGGCCGGCGAAATAGTGGTCGCTGTCGAAGACGACGCGGTACAGGCCACGCGGCAGCCGGTGCGCGTCCCACTCGCGGACGCTCCCCCTCCGGTCCGTCTTGGCCTTGGCGACGATCGACCAGCTCTGGTCACGTACTTCCAGCCCCACCCGCATTCCGGCAACGGACCTGCCGTGGATGCTGTCCAGGGCTTGCACGTTGATCCCCATCAAACCGACGCCCATCTGCCAGGCCCGCCGTCGCGGACGCACTCCATCTGATGTCCAGCGTGTCCAAGGCCGTTATCGGTTCGCCATTGGCCGCTTATCGGTGCTCCCGTGGGCCGGAAAAGCCGCGCCGCCAGGACATTTCCTGGCGGCGCGGCATTGTGGCCCGCTACAACGGCACAGGCCCGGGAAGCCAGGCGCTGAAGCGGCGATGGCCATACATGAGAGGAACATCGGAAACGAGATCTATGTCGGTTATCTGGCCGAAAACAACTACGTGGTCGCCTGCGGTGCGCACGCTTTCCACCACGCATTCCGCGACGGCGAACGCGTCCTCCACCAGCCACGGCGCCCCCACCATGCCCGACGGCCGCCACGGGATCCGGGTGAACCTGTCGGGAGTCCTGGACGCGAACAGTTCGGCGGCGCGCTGGCCTCGGGCGTGCAGCAGGTTCACCGCGAAGCTGCCCGCGGATTCGATCGCCGACAGCGTGCCGCTGCGTGCGTCCAGGCACACCAGCAGCATGGGCGGTTCGAGGCTCACGCTGGTGAGCGAGGTGCAGGTCAGCCCCTTCGGCACGCCGTCAGCGCCGATCGCCGTGACCACGGTGACCCCGGTCGGGAAGGAGCTCATCAACGTCCGGAAGCTCGCCTGCGCCACCTGCGGGGTGACGGTCGTCGCGTCCAGCATGATTACGCCTTCGCGTGGATCGTGGCCAGATAGTCCTCACAGCTGGGCAGGGCCGCGACCAGCCGTTCCGCGTTGCGACGCACACCGGCGAACTCCTCGAGCGCCCGCTTCGGATCGAGGTGCGCCAGCGCGGGCCGAGGTCCGGCCGGCTCCATGCCGAGCCCGAGCAGCATCGTGTTCCACGAGTACGTCTCGAAGCCGTGGTAGGCGGGGTAGATGGTGGCGTCGTCCAGCAGCGTCGTGGCCGCCACGGCCAGGCGTTCCTGGAGCCCGTCCGGCATCCGCCGGATCTTGGCCTCCTTCCAGTACGGCGTGTCGTCGCGGCCCGCGGCCCGGTAGTGCAGGACGAGGAACTCCTTGACCCCGTCCACCGCGTGCGCGACCCGGTTGTTGTAGCAGTCGCTCAGCACCGGGTCCCAGCGCTGGTCGGGGAAGTACTTCACCAGCTGCTCGATGCCGTGCTGGATGAAGAAGATGCCGGTCGACTCCAGCGGCTCGACGAAGGCGCTCGACAGGCCGATCGCCACGCAGTTGGCCACCCACGAGCGGCGGTTGCGGCCGATGCGCATCCTGATGTGGTTGGCCTCCAGGTCCTCCATCCCCGGGGCGGCGAACTCGCGCAGCGTGCGCTCGGCCTCCTCCGGCGTGCAGAACTCGTCGGAGTAGACGTAACCGGTGCCGTCGCGCTCGCTCAGCGGAATCGTCCAGATCCACCCGGCCCCCTGAGCCGTGGCCTTCGTGTACGGGTTCACCCCGGCGCCCGGGGCCCGCGGCACGCGTAACGAGACGGCCCGGTTGTTCGGCAGCACGTCCTGGAAGGACTCGAACGGCTCGCCCAGCGTCTTGTTGATGAGCATGCCGCGGAAGCCCGTGCAGTCGACGAACAGCTCGCCCGCCAGGTCCCCGTGCTCCTTCGTGCGCACGTGCGTGATCCAGCCGCGCTCGTCCTGGCCGACGTCGACCACGTCGTCCACGATGTGGGTGACGCCGCGGGCGGTGCCGTACTCGGCCAGGAACTTGGCCAGCAGATCGGCGTCGAAGTGGTAGGCGTAGGGGAACTGGTCGCGCTGTTCGGCGAGCGTGGAGCGGCCCAGCGAGCCGTCCAGGCCCCCGGCGAAGAGCGAGCCGTCGAGCAGGCGCGGCGAGCGCTGCGCCTCGCACAGCCACGGCGTGATGTAGCACTGCTTGTCGAACCTGTCGTCACGGACGCCGGCCTGCAGCCACCAGTCCGCCAGCGTGAAGCCGTCGGCGACCGGCAGGCGCTCGAAGGGGTGGTAGAAATGGTGGCCGATCCGACGCCAGTCCTGGAAGCGGATGGCGAGCTTGAACGAGGCCGAACAACGCGGCATCCACTCCCGCTCCTCCAGCCCCAGGTAGTCGAAGAAGTGGCGGACGGTGCTGAACGTGGCCTCCCCGACGCCGATGGTCGAGACCCGGTCCGACTCCACCAGGGTCACCGCCACCCTGTCTCCGAAGGCGGCCTTGAGGTAGGTGGCGCTCATCCATCCGGCGGTCCCGCCGCCGACGATGACAACCGATTTGATCATATTCCGCTCCTTGTTGGTTGTTTGCCGGACGTCTTGAGTGGGGCCGAGCCGGCGAGTCTCACCTGTTCCAGCGCGTTGTGCTCGACCCTGGCCATCGCCACCCGCAGCAACGGCGGGGCCATCAGCGACGTGATCACCGCGACGAGCACGATGATCGTGTAGGTCTCGGCCGTCAGCACGCCGAGTCGCAGCCCGGCCATGGCCACGATCACCTCGATCACGCCGCGGGCGTTCATCGCGGCGCCGAGCGCGAGCCCTTCCCAGTGGCCCATGCGACTCAGGCGGGCGCCGAGGTAGGCGCCGGCGAACTTGCCGACGATGGCGATCGCGAGCACGAGCAGCGCCAGCCCCAGCACGTCCAGGCGGGTCAGCGCGGTCAGGTCCATGCGCAGGCCGGCGGTGGCGAAGAAGATGGGGGCGAACACGCCCAGCACGACCGTGCGCAGCGGCGCCAGGGCGGCGGGGTCGGGCTTGCCGTACTCGCTGATCAGGATGCCGCACAGGAAGGCGCCGAAGATCGCCTCCAGGCCCAGCGCGTGCGTGCCCGCCGCGGCCAGCAGGATCAGTGTCACGGTGACCGGGATCGGCAACTCCGGCGTGCGCCCGGCGACCCGGTAGATCCCCCGGCTGAGCGGGCGGCCCACCACGATCGCGAACACGATCACGGCGCCCATGACCGCCAGCGAGGCGACCACGGACCCGGTACGCAGCCCCGAGGTGGCCATGGCCGAGACGATCGAGAGCATGAACCAGCCGAAGGCGTCGTCCACCATGCCCGCGGCCAGCGTGAGCTGACCGATGTCGCGGTGCATGAAATTCATGTCGAACAGCGTCTTGGCGATGACCGGGATGGCGCTGACGCACATGGCGACACCGAGGAACAGCGCGAACACGACCGGGTCCGAGCCGCCCGCGGCCAGCGAGGGCGGCAGCAGCAGCCCGGTCCCGATGCCCAGCCCCAGCGGGATGACCAGCCCGAAGAAGCTGATCGCCGCCGATCTGCCGCCGTGCCGACGCACCAGCCCGAAGTCCAGGTGCAGCCCGGTGATGCCGACCAGCAGCAACACGCCCACCTGGCCCACCGCGTCCAGCAGATGGAACTGCGCGGGATCAGGGGGGAAGAGCCCGCTGGCCAGTTCCGGCCAGGCGTGACTGAGCACCGACGGCCCCAGCAGCACGCCCGTGCACAGTTCACCGACCACGGCGGGCATCCCGAAGCGCTTGGCCACCCGTCCGAGCAGGATGGCCACCAGCAGGAGCACGCCGATCTGCAACAGGAAGATCATGAGGGGATGCGCGGGGATGGGCGGGACTGGAACGCTGGTCGGCATCGGGACGGCCTCCATTTCGGTCGCTCGTCCGAGCGTGAAGGCGTGGTCTTAAGCGCCGCCAAAGCCGATGCAGCGGCGGTCGCGCCCGCTGCGGCGGCGCGGATCGCCGCGGTGCGCGGGCAACAAAAAAACCGCCCCTGACCCGTCGATGTCTCGACAGGTCAGAGGCGGTCTTGAACTGGTGGAGGTGGCGGGAATCGAACCCGCGTCCTTCAACCCCAAGTCAGGGCTTCTCCGGGCGCAGCCTGCTGTGTTTTTCTCGGCCCCGGCGATCACGCAGGCGAGTCGCCGACGGGCTCAGCCACTGTTGGATTTCCCGATCTCCCCCGTGGCCGGGTAGATCGGTTGAGCCTTCTAGCGATGCCAGACACCGGGCCGAAGGCACTCCCGGGCTGACAGTGGTTTCGCTACTTAGGCAGCGAGCGCCAGGGAACCCTGGCTAGCCACAGTGCTCTTAGAATTGGCACTTGTTGTTCGCGGTCACAGGATTAACGAGGTTATGTCCGCAGTCCTCGGCCCGCTTCACCTGGCTTGCAAGATCGAAGTCGAAGCCAGTCACCCCCTGTGCAGTTGTCAACACACCCCGCGCGGCGAGGTGAGCAACATGAATGTACATGGGATAACACCCCCAACGCCAACTTAATTCCGGCGTGGCGAAACCCCCGGGAACGCGGCACAGCAGCACGCGTTCCCGGGGGCCGACCGGCAGGGTCGAGCCGGTCCGGACGGCAGGACTTCCCCCGAGATGAAGTCCTGATCTCATCACGGCGACTGGATCCGCAACCCCCCGAGCGGGCCCAGTCATTGAGTAAGACGCGACGAGGCCCGCCGATGGTTGCTCCGCGTCGCGACTATTTCACTGGGTGTTGCCGAGGGCGGAGAAGAAGCCGCCGGCCACCGCCGAGGCGTCGTAGTTCTTGGTCAGCACGGCGATCGCCACGTCACCCTGCCAGCCGACGAACCAGGTCATCCCGCCGCCCGCGGTGGCCTTGATGCCGTACACCTTGGCCCGGCCCGCCTGCGCGGGGGTGTTCAGCGCGCCGGCCCGCATCATCGCGGTGAGCGCCTGCTTGACCTTGGGGTCGACGGCGACGGGCTGCGGCGGCGGTGCGGGCTCGCTGTCCGCGCTCGGCGCGGGCGGCTTGGGGTCGGTCACCAGCACCGGCGGACGCCAGGTGCCCGAGGCGGCCGCCCCGGCCATCAGCGCCATCGTCAGCGGGCTCACCTGGACGCTCTCCCCGGCGATGGCCCTGGCCTTGTCGGCGTCGGAGGCCAGGGACGGCATCGAGCCGCTGAACGACTTCAGCGGCAGCCGCCACTGCTCCCCCACGCCGAACGCCTTCGCGCTGTCGGTCAGGTCGGCGGCGCTGACGCGGCGGGCGAGCGAGGCCAGCGCGGTCACGCAGCCCCTGGCGAACAGGTCCTGGAAGGTGGCCGAAGGGACCGGGCTGGCGTGCACGAACTTGGCCCCGCCCACCGTGCGCTCCGACGGGCAGGCCAGCCGCTGCTTGACGTTGAACTTGCCCTTGATCAGCGCGTCGGCGGCCACGATCGAGAACGCCGTGCCCGCGGGGAACTTCCCGGCCAGTGCGTCTTTCTCCTGGTGCAGCCCGCGGGTGGAGACCGCGCGGATCTCCCCGGTGGACGCCTGGACCGCGACCAGCGCGCTGGTGCTCGTCTCGGACACCGCCCGCTCGGCCGCGGCCTGCATGGCGCTGTCGATGGTGGTGGTCACCGAGACGTTCTGGCGGCCCGGCCACTCCTGCAGCAACGCGGCCTGCTTGCCGGTCTTGAGATCGAGGGTGATCACCCTGGTCTCGGTGGAACCGGTCAGATAGTCCTGGTAGGCGCGCTGCAGGCCGCTCTGCCCGATGGAGTCGCCGGCCCGCTGGGGGCCGCCGAGCTTCTGCTCGCTCTGCGGCGTGAGCGCGCTGACCTTGCCGACGATCTGCTTGGGGTCGGCCGGGTCGAGCGGCTGCGGCACCATGTCGGTCTTGATCAGTGGGATCTCCGCCAGGCGCGACTTCATCGAGTCGTACTTGGACTGGCCGAACGTGACCAGTTGCACGAACTTGTCGGGCGGCGACGACCTGATGCGGCTCAGCAGCCGGTCTTGCGCGTAGCCGGTGACCTCGGAGAGCTTCGCGACGACTTCTTCGACCTGGTCGCCCAGCTTGGCCGGGAACACGCCGACCACGTACAGGTAGGCCTCGCTCTGCAGCGGGTCGTTGTTCCTGTCGACGACCGGCCGGCGCGGGTTCGGCTCAGGGTCGACCGCGAACCGCTGACCCTCCTTGAGCTGGGGATGCAGCACGGACGGCGACCAGCGCACCTTCCACCTGCCGTCGACCAGGTGCAGCGGCAGCGCGCTGTGGTACACCCACAGCGGGTTGTTCTCCCCCAGGTCGACCTCGGCGCGGAAGTCGGCCTTGGACTCCGCGCCGTTCACGGTGACCCGCTGGATCTTGAAGCGGAACGAGGCCGCGTCGAGCTCCAGCTTGGCGTCGGACAGGGCCTTGCGCACGGTCGCGTGATCGCCGTCGGTGCGGCCGGCGGCCAGGTCGTAGTCCTCCGACTGCCAGCCCACCAGGAAGTCGCGAATCGCGTCGTGCGGCGAGGACTCCTCGAAGCACGCGGTCAGCGTCGTGCTCGCGACCGCCAGGGTGACGGTCGCGGCAACGGTACGGCGCACCCTGTGCGACGGTTTCCAGCTCATCGGCTTCCGGTTCACCTGTTGGCGTGCCGCAACGCCCGAGCCATCTCCCGCTTGGCCTGCTGCTCGGCCAGCGACTGCCGCTTGTCCCAGTCTTTCTTGCCCCGGGCGATGCCGATCTCGACCTTGGCCCGGCCGTCCTTGAAGTACAGCGACAACGGCACGATCGTCAGCCCGCCCTCCTTGATCTTGGCGGCGAGCTTGACGATCTCCTTGCGGTGCAGCAGCAGCTTGCGCTTGCGACGGGCCGCGTGGTTCGTCCACGTCCCCTGGGCGTATTCGGGGATGTACACGTTGAGCAGCCACGCTTCGTCGTCGTCGATGGTGGCGTAGCCGTCGACGAGCGAGGCGCGGCCCTCGCGTAGCGACTTCACCTCGGTGCCCTGCAGCACGAGACCCGCCTCGAAGGTGTCCTCGACGTGGTAGTCGTGCCGAGCACGCTTGTTCTGGGCGATGACCTTCCGCCCGGTCTCACGTGGCATGCTTCGACCTTACCGGCCCATGGAGCGGAGCGATTCGATCGAGCACGCGCTACACCCTGAGGTAGCGGCGCAGCGTCACGAACGAGGCCAGCACACAGATGAGCACGCCGATGATCATCGTGTACGTGATCGACTCGGCCACCGCGTCCCACCCGAGCTGGGCGCCCGTCGCCCCACCGGTGTACTTGGCCAGCTCCTCGAAGAGGAAGACCTTGGTCACGATCAGCATGATCGCCGAGAAGACGCCGCCGATCAGGCCGGCGATGACGCCTTCCATGACGAACGGGAGCTGGATGTACAGGTTGGACGCGCCGACCAGCCGCATGATGCCGGTCTCCCTGCGCCGGTTGAACGCCGACAGCCGGACCGTGTTGCCGATCAGCAGCGCCGCCGCCAGCACTAGGATCACCGCGACGACCACCGCGGCCGTCCGCAGCAGGTCGAGCAGGTCGAAGAACTTCGACAGCAGGTTGCGCTGGTCGATGACCTCGGAGACGCCCGGCTGGCCCTGGATCGCCTGGATGACCGGCTGGTAGTTCTCCGGGTCGGTCAGCTTGACCCGGTACGACTCCGGCATGTCCTCGACCTTGGCCACCTTGACCAGGCCCTGGTCGGCGCCGTAGGTGTCCTGGAAGTTCTTGTACGCGGTCGCCTGGTCCTCGTAGAAGACCTCCTGGACCCCGTTGACGCCTTCGATGTGGGCCTTGAGTGCGTTCCGCTGCGCGGGCGAGATCTCCTTCCCCTTGCAGGACGGCATCGTCGCGTTCTTCCCGCACATGAAGACCGAGATCTCGACCTTGTCGTACCAGAAGCCCTTCATCAGCGAGACCTGAGTGTTGATCAGCAAGCCCACGCCGAGCATGGCCATGCCGACCGCGACGGTGATGATGACCGCGATGGTCATGGTGAGGTTGCGACGGAGGCCGATCCAGACCTCGGAGAAGATGAAATTCGCCCGCATGTTCTGTCTGCCGCTCCTGTCAGTACGCCTGGCCGTAAACGCCACGCGACTGGTCACGGACGATCTTGCCGTCTTCGAGCTCCACGACACGCTTGCGCATGGAGTCGACGATGGCCGCGTCGTGCGTGGCCATGACAACCGTGGTGCCAGTCCTGTTGATACGGTCGAGCACCTTCATGATGCCGATGCTCGTCGCCGGGTCGATGTTTCCCGTCGGCTCGTCGGCCAGCAGGATCATCGGCCGGTTGACGAACGCGCGGGCCATGGCGACGCGCTGCTGCTCGCCGCCGGACAGCTCGTCGGGCATCCGGTGGGCCTTGCCCTCCAGGCCGACCAGCTCGATGACCTCGGGCACCACCTTGCGGATGAACCGCCGGGGCTTGCCGATGACCTCGAGCGCGAACGCCACGTTCTCGTAGACGTTCTTGTTCGGCAGGAGCCTGAAGTCCTGGAAGACGCAGCCGATACGGCGGCGCAGGTGCGGCACCTTGAAGTTGGAGAGGCGGGCCAGATCCTTGCCTGCGACGTGAATCGCACCGGAGTTGGGCCGCTCCTCCTTCAGGATCAGACGCAGGAACGTGGACTTGCCTGATCCCGAGGGACCGACGAGGAACACGAACTCGCCCTTGTCCACGTCGACGGAGACGTGGTCGAGAGCGGGCCGGTTCTGGTTCGCGTAGACCTTGGTGACATTATCGAAATGGATCACGAGAGCATCACGGCATGCCAGTCTAGGGGTCAGGACGGAAGCGAGGGTGGCACATGCCCACTTCCCGCCGCTGGCCGACCGGGGGCGTCGTCTTTACTGATGATCGACGTTCCGATTGGCCAGAGCACAGTCTAGGGGGAAGACTGGCATGGAACGTCCATAACGGAAACAAAACGATTGTGCGGCTAGACTTGGGGCTGTCATGAGTTGCGAACACCTCGTATGCGCGCAGTGCGCCCACCCCGTCATCGAGGGACGTTGCGCCCTCTGCCGCGCCAACAGGGAGCGGATGCACAACCACGGCTTCGCCGGGCTCTCACCCGCGCTCATCGTGGTCGTGCTGACCGCCCTGTTCTTCGCCACGCTGGTGCTGCGGCACCTACTCGCCGCCTGACTCCTGGCGCCGCATCCAGCGGATCTCCGCCTCGATGAAGCCGTCGAGGTCGCCGTCGAGCACGGCCGACGGGTTGCCCGCCTCCGTGCCCGTGCGCAGGTCCTTCACGATCTGGTACGGGTGCAGCACGTAGTTGCGGATCTGCGTGCCCCACGACGTGGTCGTGGCCCCGCGCAGCTCCGACATCTTCTCGGCCTCCTCCTGCCGCTTGCGCTCCAGCAGCTTGGCCTGCAGGACGTTCATCGCCGACGCCCGGTTCTGCAGCTGCGAACGCTCGTTCTGGCAGGAGACCACGATGCCGGTGGGCAGGTGGGTGATGCGCACCGCCGAGTCGGTGGTGTTGACGCCCTGGCCGCCGGGGCCCGAGGACCGGTAGACGTCGATGCGCAGGTCGTCCTCGTTGATGTCGATGTGGTCGGTCTGCTCGACGACCGGCACGACGTCTACGCCGGCGAACGACGTCTGGCGGCGGCCCTGGTTGTCGAACGGGCTGATGCGCACCAGGCGGTGGGTGCCGTGCTCGCCGCGCAGCGTGCCGTAGGCGTAGGGGGCCTTGATGGCGAAGGTGGCGGACTTGATGCCCGCCTCTTCGGCGTAGGAGGTGTCGTAGACCTCGGTGCCGAAGCCCTTGCGCTCGGCCCAGCGCAGGTACATGCGCAGCAGCATCTCGGCCCAGTCGGCCGCGTCGACGCCGCCGGCCTGGGAGTTGATCGTGACGAGGGCCTCGCGGGCGTCGTACTCGCCGTTCAGGAGGGTGCGTACCTCCATGGCGCCGATGTCGGACCTGAGCGAGTCGAGTTCCTTGTCGGCCTCGGCCCGGGTGTCGTCGTCGCCTTCCTCGGCGGCCAGCTCGTAGAGGACCGTCAGGTCGTCGAGGCGGCGCGCCAGACCTTCGACGCGGTTGAGCTCACCCTGCATGTGCGAGAGCTTGCTGGTGACCTTCTGCGCCTTGTCGGGGTCATCCCACAGGTCGGGTGCGGCAACCTGCGCCTCCAGCTCCTCGATCTGCTTGCGCATTGCGTCGAGGTCGAGCACGTCCTGGATGCTGCGGAGCGTGTTCGCGAGCTCGTTGATCTCTTCTGCCGGATCGATGCCTGCCACGTCTCCCTAGGGTACGCGACCCTCGCGGGCCCGAATAACATGGCGAGGTGCGTGGATTCGGTCAGCGGGGGAGGGTGCTGGCGCTCACCGCCGGCCTGCTGGCCGCGGCGACCGCCTGCACGAGCGCGCCCGCACCCACTCCGACCAGGTCCGCGGCCCAGCCGAGCACGCCGGCCGCGCGGAGTTCCGCGGCCGCCGAGCCGCTGGTCACGCCGAAGCTGGCCGCCAAGATCTTCGCCGAGGTCACGCTTCCCGGCAACGATCTGGCGCTGGCCACCACGGCCCCGGCGTTCGAGAACCGGGTGCGCATGGCCGTGGAACTGGTCCGCGACGGGCAGCTCGACCTGACGAAGGCCGCCTACGCGACCAGCGGCTCCCGGCCGCCGCAGCGCGTGTGGGGCCGGCCGACGTTCCTCATCCCCAGGTTCGCGCCCGGGGAGAAGGCGCCCTGGTTCAGCGCGCTGGTCACCCGCGACGGGCAGCAGACCCTGCTGACGTTCCGCGGTCCCGCCTGGGCGCTCAGCTCGGCGGCCCAGCTCCTGCCCGGCGCTCAGTTCCCGCAGGTCAAGCTCGACGACGAGGGATACGCCACCGCGCTGCCGCCCGACGACAAGTCGATCACCATCTCGCCCCGCTACATGGGCCCGGTGCACGCCGCCGTGGCCGAGGCCGGGGCCAAGGGGCCGACGGCCGGGCTGATCAGCGAGGGGCCGTACACCACGGAGATCGCCGGCCAGATCACCGATGCACGCGACGCCGCGAAGCTGGCGATGTGGAGCTACGACTCGATCTTCAGCCCCGACACCTATCCGGCCTTCGCGCTGCGGACCACGGACGGCGGCGCGCTGATCCAGTACTCGCTGTCGCGCAGAACGACCATGGAGAACAGGACCGACAGCTCGTACCACCCCAGGCCCGTGCCCGAGTCCGCCCGCTGGGCGGTCGGGGCCGCGTGGGCGACCAGGGGATACAAGTTCACCGAGGTGCACCAGTACGCCGTGGCGGTCCCGCCGTCCACCGCCCCGCGTCCGGCCGACCTCATCGCCCACGACGGCGGTGTGACCCAGGGCAGCAAGGTATAGGACCTCGTGGGCGGGCCGGGAAGGCCCGCCCACGGCCGGCTCCTACGCCTCCGTGCGCGGCAGGCTGCTGGCCGCCACCAGCGTGCGGATGGCCCGCAGCGCCACCGACAGCGTGGCCAGGTCGAAGTTGTCGCTCTCCCAGATCTCCGACAGCGTCTGCCTGGCCCGCGCCACCGCCGCCGTGTTGGCCTGCGACCACCTGGCCAGGCGCTCCTCCGGCGGCAGCCCCGGCGCGCTGTGCGACAGGACGTCCTGGGTGAGCGAGGCGTGCGCGGCGTACAGGTCGTCGCGCAGCGCCGAGCGGGCCATGGAGTTCCACCGGTTGTCGCGGGGCAGCGCGATGATGCGCTCCCTGATCCTGGCCAGCTGCAGGCGGTCGGCCAGGTCGAAGTAGACCTCGGCCACCTCGTTGACCGGCCGGCCCGTCAGCGACGAGATCTCCACCAGGTCCAGCGTCGAGTACGCCGGGACCATGGTGGCGACCCGCTCGGCCGGCTCGACCGGCACGCCGCGGGCGATGAACGAGTCACGCCGCTCCTCGTAGGCGTGCAGGTCGGGCCCGGTCAGCAGCTTGGGGATGTGCGTGGCCAGACCGTTGACGCCCTTGACGAAGAAGCTCACCGAGCCGGCCAGGTCGAGCGGCGGCCGCCGGTTGACCAGCAGCCAGCGGGTGCCGCGTTCGGCCAGCTTGCGCGCCTCCAGCAGCATGGCCAGCTGGGTGGCGGTGTCGACCTCGTTGTCCAGCGACTCCACCGCCCGGTAGAAGCCGGCCAGGTCGAACACCTCGCGGGCGACCAGGTAGGCCCGCACGATGTCCGGGGTGGAGGCGCCCGTCTCCTCGCCGAGCCGGAACATGAACGTGGTGCCCATGGAGTTGACCAGCTCGTTCACCACGCAGGTGGTGATGATCTCGCGGCGCAGCGGGTGCGCGTCCATGTACGACCTGAACCGCTCGCGCAGCGCCGACGGGAAGTACGACACCAGCCACGAGGCCAGGTACGGGTCGTCGGGCAGGTCGGAGCCGAGCAGCTCGGCGTCGACCACGAGCTTGGTGTAGGCCAGCAGCACCGAGAACTCGGGCGCGGTCAGGCCGAGCCTGGCCTGGCGGCGCTCGGCCAGCGTCTTGTCGGACGGCAGGAACTCCAGCTCCCGGTTGACCAGCCCGTCGCGCTCCAGCTTGCGCAGGTAGCGGGCGTGGATGTGGAGCATGTCGACCGACTGCGCGCGGGTCGCGGCCAGCACCACGTTCTGCGCGTAGTTGTCGCGCAGCACCAGGTCGGCGACCTCGTCGGTCATCGAGGTGAAGACCTGGTTGCGCTGCTGGTCGGTCAGCTCGCCGTCGCGGACGACCTGGTCGAGCAGGATCTTGATGTTGACCTCGTGGTCGGAGGTGTCGACCCCGGCCGAGTTGTCGATGAAGTCGGTGTTGACCAGGCCGCCGTTCAGCGCGAACTCGATGCGGGCGAGCTGGGTGAAGCCCAGGTTGCCGCCCTCGCCGATGACCTTGCAGCGCAGGTCGGCCGCGTTGACCCGGAGCGCGTCGTTGGCCTTGTCGCCGACGTCGGAATTCGGCTCCGTGTTGGCCTTGACGTAGGTGCCGATGCCGCCGTTCCACAGCAGGTCGACCGGGGCCTTGAGGATGGCGCTGATCAGGTCGTTGGGCGCGAGCGAGGCGACGCCCTGGTCGATGCCGAGCGCCTCGCGCATCTGCGGGGTGATCTGGATCGACTTGGCGGTGCGCGGGAACACGCCGCCGCCGGCGGAGATCAGCCGCGCGTCGTAGTCCTCCCAGGAGCTGCGGGGCAGCGCGAACAGGCGCTGCCGCTCGGCGAACGAGCGGGCCGAGTCCGGCGACGGGTCGACGAAGATGTGCCGGTGGTCGAAGGCGGCCACCAGCCGGATGTGCTGCGACAGCAGCATGCCGTTGCCGAACACGTCGCCCGACATGTCGCCGATGCCGGCCACGGTGAAGTCGGTGGTCTGCACGTCCACGCCGGTGGTGCGGAAGTGGTACTTGACCGACTCCCAGGCGCCGCGGGCGGTGATGCCCATGGCCTTGTGGTCGTAGCCGATGGAGCCGCCGGAGGCGAACGCGTCGCCCAGCCAGAAGCCGTACTCCTTGGCCACGCTGTTGGCGATGTCGGAGAACGTGGCGGTGCCCTTGTCGGCGGCGACCACCAGGTAGGTGTCGTCGCCGTCGTGCCTGACGACGTCCGGCGGCGGCACGACCTTGCCGTCGACCAGGTTGTCGGTGACGTCGAGCAGGCCGGAGATGAACATCCGGTAGCAGGCCACGCCCTCGGCGAGCACGTCCTCCCTGGTGCCGGACACCGGCGGACGCTTCACCACGAATCCGCCCTTGGAGCCCGTGGGCACGATGACGGTGTTCTTCACCATCTGCGCCTTGACCAGGCCGAGGATCTCGGTGCGGAAGTCCTCCATCCGGTCCGACCAGCGCAGGCCGCCGCGGGCCACCTTGCCGAAGCGCAGGTGCACGCCCTCCACGCGCGGCGAGTACACGAAGATCTCGTACTTCGGCCGCGGCAGCGGCAGCACGCTGATCGCCTGCGGGTCGAACTTCAGCGAGATGTACGGCTTGCGCTCGCCGTCGACGGTCTGGAAGTAGTTCGTGCGCAGGGTCGCCTGGATCATCTCCAGGTACGCCCGCAGGATCCGGTCCTCGTCGAGCGAGGCCACCTCGTCGAGCGCGCCCAGGATCTCCTCGCTGAGCGCCTCGACCAGGTCGATGCGCACGTCGTCGGAGCGCCTGGGGTCGAGCCTGGCCTCGAACAGCCGCACCAGCAGCCTGGCCAGGCGCACGTTGCCTTCGAGCACCCGCTCCATGTACCGCTGCGAGAACGTGCTGCCGGCCTGGCGCAGGTATTTGGCGTACACGCGCAGGATCTGGGCCTGCTCCCAGGTCAGCCCGGCGCGCAGGACCAGCGCGTTGAAGTTGTCGGCCTGGACCTGGCCCTTCCACAGGGCGGTCAGCGCGTCCTGGAACAGCCGCTTGAAGTCGTTCCTGTCCACCTCGTCGGACGGCTGGTAACGCACGCCGAAGTCGTAGATCCAGGCGTTCTTGGTGTGCGGGTCGTTGTCGCGGTCGATCTCGTAGGGACGCTCGTCCACGACCTCGACGCCGAGCCGCTGGATCAGGGGCAGCGCGTGGGACAGCGAGATGGGCGAGCCGACCTTATAGATCTTCAGCCGCCGCTCCCCCTCGGCCGCGTCGTACGGCTCGTAGAGGTTGATGCCGACTTCCTCGTCGTCGCCGCCGGCCACGAGCTGCTCCAGGCGGCGCAGGTCGACCACGGCCACCTTGGGCGGGAAGTCCGCCTTGTAACCCTCGGGGAAGGCCGCCTGGTAGCGCCTGGTCAGCGCCGGGGCCTCCTCCTCGGAGGTCATCTCGCTCAGCGCGGAGGCCAGGTCGTCCTCCCAGGAGCGGGTCAGCGCGGCCAGGCGCGACTCCAGCTCCTCCACGTCCACCTTGGGCGGCGGGAGCTGCTTGCCGCGCTCGCCGCGCACCACCACGTGCAACCGGGCCAGCACGGACTCGCCGATCATCGCGCTGTAGTCGAGCGCGGTGCCGCCCAGGGCCTTGAGCAGCAGCTCCTGCATCTTCAGCCGCACCTTGGTGGTGTAGCGGTCACGCGGCAGGTAGATCAGGCAGGAGATGTAGCGGCCGTAGTCGTCGCGCCGCAGGAACAGCTTGACCTGCTTGCGCTCGCGCAGCCGCAGCACGCCCATGGCGATCGGCAGCAGCTGCTCGGCGGAGGTCTGGAAGAGCTCGTCGCGCGGGAACGTCTCCAGGATCTCGATCAGGTCCTTGCCGTCGTGGCTGTCGGGCGACAGCCCGGCGTGGTCGAGCACCTCGGCCAGCTTGCGGCGCAGCACCGGGATCCTGGAGATCGACTCGTTGTACGCCACGTGCGTGAACAGGCCGAGGAAGCGGCGCTCGCCGATGACCTCGCCCTCGGGCGAGAACAGCTTGACCCCGATGTAGTCGAGGTAGGCCGCGCGGTGCACGGTGGCGCGGGAGTTGGCCTTGGTGATGATCAGCAGCTGCTTCTCGCGGGCCTTGGCGCGCACCTCGGCGGGCAGCGCGGAGAAGCTCTCCGAGCCGACCTTGTCGTCGCGCAGGATGCCCAGCGCCGCGCCCGGCATCGCGCGCAGCGTCTCGCCCTCGTCGGTGTGCTCCAGGCGGTACTCGCGGTAGCCGAGGAAGGTGAAATGCCCGTCGGCGAGCCAGCGCAGCAGGTCGAGGCTGTCCTCGACCTCCGCGGGCTCCAGCGGCGGCGGGTTCATGCTCAGGTCTTCGGCGGTCTGCACGGCCAGCGCGCGCATCTTGGCGAAGTCCTCGACCGCGTGCCGCACGTCGGACAGCACCCGCTGGAGATCGGCCTCCAGCCCCTTGAGCACGTCGGGGTCGGCCTGCCTGTCGATCTCGATGTGCATCCAGGACTCGACCAGCATCTGGCCGGTGACGTCCTCCTGGCCGCGGTGCAGCATCCGGCCCGTCATGTCGCGCCGGACCCGCATCTGCGGGTGCACGACCAGGTGCATGCCGATGTCGTGCCGGTCGAGCTCCATCGTCACCGAGTCGACCAGGAACGGCATGTCGTCGGTGACCACCTCGACCACCGAGTGGCCCGGGTCCCAGCCGTTCTCCTCAAGCGTGGGGGTGTAGGCGCGCACCACCGCCCTGCCCTGTGGACGCACCTCGGCCAGCTGCCGCTGCGACATGGCCGGGCCGTACACGTCGACGGGATTGCGCTCCAGCAGGTCCTCCGGCGCCACGTGCCGGTAGTAGAACCGCAGGAAGGACAGCGCCTCCTCGGGGTTCACATGGTCACTGCCGGCCGCGCAGCTTTCCGCGGCTCTCTGGAGCAGCTCATCCTTGGCCTCGTCGAGCGGCATTTCGCTCTCACTCCTTTGTGAGGGTTTGCCATAGCTGTTCATAGCCAGGCCCTTAGTTCCCACAACAGTGGGAAATAGTGCAGGCGCGTCCTGCTTCGCAGGTAGGGCGCGCCGGTCGAACCGCCGGTGCCCGACTTGGTGCCGATCTGGCGTTCGACCATCTGGACGTGACGGGTCCGCCACTGGGCGGCCGTCTCGTCGTGGGTGAGCAGGTCTTCTGCCAGTTGCCACAGGTCGTCGTGGGAGCGGCGGTCCCTGGCCACCGTCAGCAGCGACTCCATGATCTCGGCGTCGGAGACCGGCAGGCCGCGCAGGGAGAGCGCGGCCAGGTAGGCGTCCCACAGGGTGGGCTCGGTCAGGCGGCGGCGCAGCCGGTCGAGCTCGGCGTCGCCGGCGTTCCTGAAGCTCGTCAGGTACCGGTCGTTCTTCAGTCCCGAAAGGAACTCCAGCTCGCGGAACTGCACGGACTGGAAGCCGCTGGCGGGGGCCAGCTCGGCGCGGAACTCCAGGAAGTCCTGGGGCGTCATCGTCTCCAGGACCTCCACCTGCTCCACCAGCACCCGCTCCACCGCGTGCACGCGCTGGAACTGGTGCCTGGCCAGCCAGAGCTCGCCGGCGAACATGGCCTCGCGCGCCACCTCCAGCTCGTGGAGCAGCAGCTTGAACCACAGCTCGTAGACCTGGTGGACGGTGATGAACAGCAGCTCGTCCGGAGCCTGTGACTGGGGCTGCTGTTGCGCGAGCAACTCGGGCAGGCGGAGGTAGCCGCCGTACGACAGCCGGCCGCCTTCCTCGCCGAACCGCCGGTGCGGAGGGACGGGCGCATCACCGTCGATGCCCACCGAACACCTCCCCCTGAATCGCCCGGCCTTGTTCACCGAGCGTGTGCCTCGCCGTAACCGATACCACCCGAAAAGGGCACAGACGTCAACGCGACATCGACATCGGGGGGTCGTCGCCCGAAGCGGAGGATATGTGCTTCAGCTCGTCGAGCTGTTCGGGCAGTTCAGCCAGCTCGACCAGCTCCGCCTGGCACTTCTCGCACGTTTCGAGGTGGCGCTCGAACTCCTCCAGCTCCTCTTCGTCGAGGACGCCGAGGACGTAGGCGGCCACCCCGTCGTGCATCAGCCGGCTACCCCCTTGTCCCGGAGCAGTTCGCGGAGAGCCCGGATCCCGTAGTAGAGCCGGGACTTCACCGTGCCAGGCGGGATCCCCAGAATCTCCGCCGCTTCACTTATCGTACGGTCTCGGAGGTAGGTGTGTTCAATGACTTCGCGGTGTTCTTCGGACAGCCTGCGGAGCGCGTCGGCGACGACGATCGCCGACAACGCCCTGTCTGAGCTGTCGGGCACCGCGAGCATGTCGACTTCCGGCGGCTCGACCTCGTGAGGCCTGACGCTCTTGCGCCGCCGTCCGTCGATCACGATGCGGCGGGCCACTGTCAGCAGCCACGCCCATATCAGGCTTGGTTCCCATTGCAGTCTTGCCGAGTTTCTCCAGGCCCTGACGAGCGTCTCCTGCACAACGTCTTCGGCCCATTGAAGATCGTTACCGGTCGACTTGCGTACGTGGCGCAGCAGAGGGCCGCCGAACTCCTGGTAGAGCACCGCGATGCGATGTTCCGCCTCGGCATCCGCACTCTCGAACCTGCCGTCGAGGTGACCTAGCACGGGCACATCTTTACACCTTCGTTATCACTCTGATGGCCACTCCGATAACTCCAGTCATTTCTAACTATCTCCGGCGATGAGTGAACCGGTCGTAGTAAGTACGCGTACCTCCGACCATGCACAGGCTTTTGCGCGGCGAGGTGCTGATGTTCGCCGGCTTCGCCGTGGCGGCCGCGGTCACGATCCTGCTGGTGATGCCGCCAGGAGTGGCGCCCGTCGCCAGCGTGCTCTGGACGCAGTCGCCGTCAGGACCGCTCGGGCCGGCCGACCGTGACCTGCTGGTGAAGGTACGCCAGGCCGGCCTCTGGGAGATGCCCGTCGGCGAATGGGCCGAGGAACGCGCCGAGTCGCAAAGGGTCAGAGAGGTCGGCCGGATCCTCATGGAGGACCACATGAAACTCGACGCCATCACCGTCAAGCTGGCGGCCAAGCTGGACGTTCCGCTCCCCGACCAGCCCAACGCCGACCAGCAGCGGTGGATGGCCCAACTGGGCGCCGAGAGCGGCGCCGCCTTCGACGAGGACTTCGCGAACCTGCTGAGAGCCGCGCACGGCAAGGTCTTCGCGACCATCGCGAGCGTCCGCGCCGGGACGCGCAACAACGAGATCAGGAAGTTCGCCACCACCTCGAACAGCTTCGTGCTCAAGCACATGACGCTCCTGGAGTCCACCGGTCTCGTCGACTACGGCGACCTTCCCGAACCCCCGACACCCTCACCCGCTCCACCCGTCGCCTCGGCGGCGGTCGATCCAAGGAGACAACATGAGGAGATCTAGACGCATGGCCGCGGCCGTGTCGGCATTAGCCCTGATGGCCGGTGGGCTGGTGGCGACGTCCGCCGTCGGCGCGGCACCGGCCGCCGCGGAGATCTGCGACCCGGCGCAGCAGGGCAGGCAGACGCCGCGCCCAGGCAACCGCCAGGCTCCCGACCAGCAGAACCGCGACCAGGGCGACCAGAACGACCTGAACCCCGACCAGCAGGGCGAGGACGACCCCGGTCAGGACGACTTCGGCCAGGACGACTTCGCGCAGGGCGGTGGCCGGGCCGTGCTCGACCCCGAGCAGTCGCCGGAGCCGTCGCCCGAGTCGTCGCAGAGCCAGGCCCCCAGGCGCGGCCGCACGACCCCGACC
>NZ_JABCPZ010000080.1 GCF_013283785.1 Nonomuraea antri | reverse complement strand
GTGGCGGCGGCCGTCCTCGTGTCGGCCCCGGTTCCCGCCACCGCCACCGCCTCCGCCACCGCCTCCGCCACCGCGTCCACCGCTCAGGAGCTCAAGTTCCGCGGTGCGACGCTCTACATCCCGATCGAATGGCGGGTCTACCGCATCAGCACCGACTGGGTGCGCGTCGTCACCGGCAAGTGCGCCAGGCCCAAGGGCTGGTACGGCGAATCCGAGTGCGACAGCTTCTGGCTGCTCGGCCCCAAGGCCATCAAGGAGGGCAACGAGCTGTTCAGCCCGTACACCGGCAGCCGGCCCTTCTACCCGGCCACCGACGTGCAGCCGTGCCCGCACAACCGCAAGTGGGGCCAGCTCGTCAGCACCAAGGGCGAGAAGGGCCTGCGCCAGTTCGGCGCCGGGCACAAGGCGAGCTACCGGGCCTGGAACGCCACCTGCATCTCCATGGACAACGGCACGGTGAAGTCCCGCTACGTGCAGCGCGAGTGGTTCCTGCCGACGAGCAAGATCCTGGTCGTCGACCAGTGGCGCACGCCCGGACTGGCCGACGCGGTCAAGTACGCCGACTGGAAGTGAGCAGCCCGCCGACGGCCAGGCACACGAGTACCGGGACCAGCACGAACGCGGTCCTGGTGCCGAAGCCGTCGGCGAGCGCGCCGAGCAGCAGCGGGCCCGCGGCCATGGCGGCGCCGCCCCAGATGGGCGAGGCGGCCGCGGCCCGGTCGGTCCTGGCTCCCGAGTGATCGATCAGCGCGGCCAGCGCCAGCGGGAAGTGCAGCGCCACGCCCAGCCCGCTGAGCACCAGCCCGGCGTACGACAACACGGGCTGGGCGCTGGCCCAGAACACCAGCCAGCCCGCGGCCGTCACGGCCAGCGCGCCGGCGAACAGCGGCACCGGCGGCAGGCGCAGCGCGAGTTGCGCGCCGCCGAACCTGCCGAGCGCCATCCCGGCCACGAACGCGGTCAGCGCGGTGGCCGCGGTCTCCGGGCTCAGCCCGGTACTGACCGAGAACAGCTCGGCCGCCCACAGGTTGAAGCAGAACTCCAGCGCCACGCAGCAGAACAGGACGAACCCGGCCACGTGGAAGCGCCAGCCGAGCGGCGCGACCGGCCGCTCGCCGGCCGCCCCGCCGTCCGTCGCGACGGTGTCGGGGGCCCACACCCGGCCCATGGTCAGCGCGAGCAGCACGCTCACGAGCGGCGTGATCAGCAGTGCGGCCCGCCAGCCGAGCGCGCTCTGGGCGACCTCGCTGAGCGCGAACGTCACCCCCATGCCGACCACCACGCCGACCGCGTTGGCCTCGCTGATCGCGGCAGGTCCTGCCGGGCCGTGGTGGTCGCTGAGCGCGGCCATGCCGGCGTAGAGCATCAGGCAGCCGAACGTGCTGCCGAGGAAGTACCCGAGCAGCGTGAGCGGCAGTGCGGAGGTGGCGGCGATCATGAGCACGCCCGCGTTGGTGCCGGCGACGCCGACCCAGCTCGCCGCGCGCCTGCCGAACCGCCTGGTGAGCAGGGGCAGCGAGAGCCCGGCCACGATGCTGCCCACGGCCATGGCACTGCCGTGCAGCCCGGCGACGGTGGCCGAGGTCTGCTGGTCGGCGCGCAGCAGTGGCAGCGCGGCGCTCAGGCCGTACAGGTAGGTGGCGAAGACGCCGAGTTGCAGGTAGATCAGCCAGGTGGGCCGGTCTCTGACCAGCCTGACGCGTGCTGCGACCGTGGACACCCGGCAACTCCCGCATAAAGGGTGAAAAGTATGCCTTTAATGCTAAACCAGGGCATCGAGCTGAGCCGCCAGCCACTTCTGCGGCGGCAGCGCGGTGGCCGCGGCGGCCAGCAGGTCGCGCCGGCGGCGGCGCTCGTCCTGCGGCATCATCAGCGCCCGGTGCAGGGCCGCGGCCGTGCCCGTCACGTCGTACGGGTTGACCATGAGCGCGTACGGCCCCAGCTCGGCCGCCGCTCCCGCCTCACGTGACAACACCAGCGCGCAGTGCTCCGACAGGATCGGGCCCTCCTTGGCCACCAGGTTCATGCCGTCGCGTATCGGGTTGACCAGCAGCACGTCGGCCAGCCGGTAGGCGGCCAGCGAGCGCGGGTAGTCGTCGTTGACGTTGAGAATCAGCGGGTCCCAGTCTTCCGTGGCGAATTCGTCCTCGATCGCCTTGGCGCAGCGCTGCACCGCTGCGGTGTACTCGCGGTATTCGGGCAGGTCGTGCCGGCTCGGGTAGGCGAAGGCCAGGTGCACCACGCGCCCGTGCCACTCCGGGTGCGCGGCCAGGAACTCGCGGTAGGCCAGCAGGCCGCGCACGATGTTCTTGGACAGCTCGGTGCGGTCGATGCGGACGATCAGCTTGCGGTCGCCGACCTGGTCCCTGAGCGCGGTCAGGTGCGAGATCACGTCGGGCTCGGCCGCGCGCTCCCACAGCGCGTCGCCGTCGACGCCGAGCGCGTGCACGCCGACGCGGGTCGTCTTGCCCTCGTGCGTCACGCTGCGCCCGTCGCGGTCGACCCGCGCGCCCAGCACCGCCTGGCAGCAGTCCATGAACGCCTGCGCCCACCGCTCGGTCAGGAACCCGGCGCGGTCGGCGCCCAGGATGCCTTCGAGCACCTCGCGGCCCACGTCGTCGGGCAGCAGCGAGTAGTACTCCGGCGGCGCCCACGGCGTGTGGCTGAAGTGCGCGATGCGCAGGTCGGGCCGCTCGGCGCGGAGCATGGCCGGGGTGAGCGTGAGATGGTAGTCCTGCACCATCACGCGCGCGCCGTGCCCGGCCTCCTCGGCCAGGGCCAGCGCGAACGCCCCGTTGTAGTCGCGGTACGACTCCCACTCGCGGCGGAACCTGGTGTCGAAGTTCGGCGCGTTCGGGATGTCGTAGAGCAGGTGGTTGACGAACCACAACGTCGAGTTGGCCACCGCGTTGTAGGCCCGGTGGAACGTCGCGGGCGGGATGTCCAGCATGCGCAGCGCGCCGGTGTCGTAGCCGGCCTGGTCGAGCCGGCCGCCGGGGGCCTGGCGCACGGCGCTGCGGTCGCCGTCGGACAACGCGGCGCACACCCACAGGACGCCCTCGTCCTTGGCCACGCCGGACAGCCCGGACACCAGGCCACCGCCGCCGCGCTTCATCGTCAGCACGCCGTCCTCGGGGACGGTGAAGGAGACCGGCCCGCGATTGGACGCCACCAGGACGCTGTTCATTGGAGCTCCTTTCGACCATAGGATCCCAGCTATGGCGCTTGATGAGCTAACCGAGGAACTGGCCCGCTCCGCCGCCGCCGGAGATCATCGCGCACTCGGCGAGCTCCTGCGGCGGATCGAGCCTGACGTGATGCGCCACTGCGCCCGGATCCTGCCGTATCACCAGGACGCGGAAGAAGCCTCTCAGGACACTTTGCTGGCCGTCGCGCGCAACATCGGGCGGTTCGAGGGCCGGGCCAGGTTCAGCACCTGGCTGCACATCGTGACGGCCAACTGCGCCCGTACGACGTACCGGTCGCTGAAGCGCAGGGCGGCCGAGCAGACCAGCGACGAGCTGCCGATGCAGAAGCCCGACGTGCGCCGGGTGAGCGTGATCGCGGGGTCGCGGCTCGACCTGCTCGACGCCATGGAGGCGCTGGAGGCCGACAAGCCCGACCTGGCGCAGGCGCTGGTGCTGCGCGACATCGTCCAGCTCGACTACAACGAGGTGGCCGAGCAGCTCGGCATCCCGCTCGGCACCGCGAAGTCCCGCATCCACCAGGCACGCAAGTACGTGCAGGGAGTGCTCGGCGAAGACTATCGCTGAGACTGTTTGTCTCGCCTGCTGAGACGGTTGGTCGTTTACGTCCCATTGGCGGGTAGCATCCTTCTCGACAACTACATATTGCTCATCCAGAGGGGTGGAGGGACCGGCCCTGCGAAGCCCCGGCAACCCTCCCGGCTTGTACTCGCGACCTGGCGAGGCCGACCGGGACAAGGTGCCAATTCCGGTCTGCGGTCAAGGTGGCCGCAGGCGAAGATGAGGGAAGGCCTCGCTTCATGTCGCTCGACTTTGGTCCTGCCGTCGCCCTGTCCTGCCGTGAGTGCGGCACGCGCTACCCCCTGGGTCCCAGCTTCGCCTGCCTCGAGTGTTTCGGGCCGCTTGAGGCGGCCTACTCCTTCGGCACGGTCACCAGGAAGGACATCGAGTCCGGTCCCGCCAACATCTGGCGCTACCGCTCGCTGCTGCCGGTTCCGGTCGACGTGGCGTCCAAGCCGAACATGAACCCGGGATGGACCAAGCTGGTCAAGGCCGGGAACCTCGGCCGGGCGCTCGGCATCAAGTCCCTGCATGTGAAGGACGACTCGGGCAACCCCACCCACTCCTTCAAGGACCGGGTGGTCGCCATCGCCGTCGAGGCGGCGCGCAACTTCGGCTTCCACACGCTGTCCTGCTCCTCCACCGGCAACCTGGCCGGCGCCGTCACGGCCGCGGCCGCCAGGGCCGGGCTCGACGCCTGCGTGTTCATCCCCGCCGGCCTGGAGCAGGCGAAGATCGCCATGGCCCGGGTCTTCGGCGGCAGCCTGATCGCGATCGACGGCAACTACGACGAGGTCAACCGGTTCTGCTCGGAGCTCATCGGCGACCCGCTGGGCGACAAGTGGGGCTTCGTCAACGTCAACCTGCGGCCGTACTACGCCGAGGGCTCCAAGACGCTGGCCTACGAGATCGCCGAGCAGCTCGGCTGGCGTCTGCCCGAGCAGATCATCATCCCGATCGCCTCCGGCTCGCAGCTCACCAAGATCGACAAGGGTTTCAAGGAACTGATCCAGCTGGGGCTGGTCGAGGACGCGCCGTACAAGATCTTCGGCGCGCAGGCGGCCGGCTGCTCGCCGGTCTCGTCGGCGTACAAGGCCGGGCACGACGTCGTCCAGCCGGTCAAGCCCGACACCATCGCCAAGTCGCTGGCCATCGGCAACCCCGCCGACGGGCCCTACGTGCTCGACATCGCCCGCCGCACCGGCGGGGCGGTCGAGGACGTCACCGACGCCGAGATCGTCGCCGCCATCAAGCTGCTGGCCTCGACGGAGGGCATCTTCGCCGAGACGGCGGGCGGCGTGACGGTCGGCGTGCTGAAGAAGCTCGTGGAGACCGGGCAGCTCGACCCGGAGGCGGAGACCGTCGTGCTCAACACCGGCGACGGGCTCAAGACGCTCGACGCGATCGCCGACGACGCCGTGCCCAGTGCGGTGATCCGGCCCTCTCTCGACGCGTTCCGCGAGTTCCACGCGGCTGTCTGACAATCAGGAAAGGCGAGGTAAATCATGAGCGTTTCTGTGCGGATTCCCACCATTCTGCGCACCTACACCGGCGGCAGTGCCGAAGTCAGTGGCGAGGGCGCGACGCTTCGCGACGTGCTCGCCAAGCTTGACTCCGACTACCCGGGGATCGGCGCGAGAATTCTGGATGAATCGGGCAAGATTCGTCGTTTTGTCAACGTTTACGTTGGGGAAGAGGACGTCCGTTTCGCCGAGGGTCTCGACACCGTGGCGCCGGAAGGCGTGCAGATCTCCATCATCCCGGCGGTCGCGGGCGGCTGATCCCGGCACCCCCTGACATGAAGGCGCCCCTAGTGGGCGCCTTCTTCTTTTCCCGGGGCAATTCAACGTTGAACGAGTTAGCTGCCAGTGAAATACGTAGTTTGTGGCTTGACTCTGTTGCCAAACGCCGTGCCACAGGTATGGTCGATGCGATCGTCTGACTGATTTCCCTATAAGTCATGACGATTACAGGTCTCGCGGAGGAATGGGCGAGATCTGAGAGCCCAGTAAGAGGAGTCGGAAGTGGCGCAGGGCACCGTCAAGTGGTTCAACGCGGACAAGGGCTACGGCTTCATCGCGGTAGACGGTGGTAAGGATGTATTCGTCCATTACTCAGCGATCATGATGGACGGGTACCGCTCTCTCGAACAGGGCCAGCGGGTCGAGTTCGAGATCACGCAGGGCCAGAAGGGACCGCAGGCGGAGGCTGTCCGCGCGGTCTGAATCATGTAGCTGGTATGCACCGGCCGGTTCGCGCGGCAGCGCAGTTCGCGCGAACCGGCCACACATCGTTCGCCGACTCGTGTGCGGCGAGCCGCTCGGTCGGCTCGCCGTATACGACGTTAACGGGACCTTCACCTACATACTGACCTGGGCAGGGACGCTCCGGGGTGACCGCTTCGCTTGCACTCGACCGGGTAGAGTGCTAAACAGTTCGTTGGCACTCTGTGTAGCAGAGTGCCAGCACTGGGATCGGGACGATGGGGTCTGCCGAAGGAGATGCGGACCCATGCCGTCGCGGGCGTCGGCTCGGTCCTCGACAAGCCACCCTGCAACTGGGAGGTCTAGCCTTATGGCAGCCAAGATGATCGCGTTTGACGAGGACGCCCGGCGCGGTCTCGAGCGCGGTATGAACCAGCTCGCCGACGCCGTCAAGGTGACCTTGGGTCCCAAGGGCCGCAACGTCGTGCTGGAGAAGAAGTGGGGCGCTCCCACGATCACCAACGACGGTGTCTCCATCGCCAAGGAGATCGAGCTCGAGGACCCGTGGGAGAAGATCGGCGCCGAGCTCGTCAAGGAAGTCGCGAAGAAGACTGACGACGTCGCGGGCGACGGCACCACCACCGCCACCGTGCTCGCCCAGGCGCTGGTGCGCGAGGGCCTGCGCAACGTGGCCGCCGGCGCCAACCCGATGGCTCTGAAGAAGGGCATCGAGGCCGCCGTCGAGCGCGTCAGCGAGGAGCTCTCCAAGCTGGCCAAGGACGTGGAGACCAAGGAGCAGATCGCCTCCACCGCCTCCATCTCCGCCGCCGACGCCGAGATCGGCTCGCTCATCGCCGAGGCGATGGACAAGGTGGGCAAGGAAGGCGTCATCACCGTCGAGGAGAGCAACACCTTCGGTCTCGAGCTCGAGCTCACCGAGGGCATGCGCTTCGACAAGGGCATGACGTCGATGTACTTCGTGACCGACTCCGACCGCATGGAGGCCGTGCTCGAAGACCCGTACATCCTGATCGTCAACAGCAAGGTCTCGGCCAACAAGGACCTGCTGCCGCTGCTCGACAAGGTCGTTCAGTCCGGCAAGCCGCTGCTGATCATCGCCGAGGACGTCGAGGGCGAGGCCCTGGCCACCCTGGTCGTCAACAAGATCCGCGGCCTGTTCCGCTCCGTGGCCGTCAAGGCCCCGGGCTTCGGTGACCGTCGCAAGGCCATGCTGGGCGACATCGCGATCCTGACCGGCGGTCAGGTCATCGCCGAGGAGGTCGGCCTCAAGCTCGAGTCCGCCACCCTCGACCTGCTCGGCCGCGCCCGCAAGGTCGTCGTCTCCAAGGACGAGACCACCATCGTCGACGGCGCCGGTGACGCCGAGGCGATCGCGGGCCGCGTCAACGAGATCCGCGCCGAGATCGAGCGCACGGACTCCGACTACGACCGTGAGAAGCTCCAGGAGCGCCTGGCCAAGCTCGCCGGTGGTGTCGCCGTCATCAAGGCCGGCGCCGCGACCGAGGTCGAGCTCAAGGAGCGCAAGCACCGCATCGAGGACGCCGTGCGCAACGCGAAGGCGGCCGTCGAGGAGGGCATCGTCCCCGGCGGTGGCGTGGCTCTGCTGCAGGCCGGCGCCAAGGCGTTCGACAAGCTCGAGCTGACCGGCGACGAGGCCACCGGTGCCGCGATCGTCAAGAAGGCGCTCGAGGAGCCGCTGAAGCAGATCGCGGTCAACGCCGGTCTCGAGGGCGGCGTCGTGGTCGAGAAGGTGCGCAACCTCACCCCGGGTGAGGGCCTCAACGCGGCCTCCGGCGAGTACGTCAACATGTTCGAGTCGGGCATCATCGACCCGGCCAAGGTGACGCGCTCCGCGCTGCAGAACGCCGCCTCCATCGCGGCGCTCTTCCTCACCACCGAGGCCGTCATCGCCGAGAAGCCCGAGAAGACCCCGGCCGCTCCCGCCATGCCCGGCGGCGGCGACATGGACTTCTAAGCTCTCTCGAAGCTGACGCAAAAGGCGGCCGGGATCTTCCCCGGCCGCCTTTCGCATTGTTCGGTTGTTGCGTTTCCGGACGAATATTCCGTGCTTTTCAGACGCCGAAATGCGGAATGAGATGGCCGCGCGCCACCGTGTTCGCGGTGATGTTGAATCCCACCACGGCCGGGCTCATGTCACTCCCGACCCCCAGCTTCTCCACGCTCAGCGCGTGCACCGTGAAGACATAGCGGTGCGGGTCGCCGGGAGGGGGCGCGGAGCCGCCGTAGTCCTTGCTGCCGAAGTCGTTGCGCGCGTGGACCGCGCCCTGCGGCAGGCCCTTGAAGTCGGGCGCGGTGCCGGCGCCGGTGGGCAGCTCGGTCACGTCGGCGGGAATGTCGAAGACGACCCAGTGCCAGAAGCCGCTGCCGGTGGGGGCGTCGGGGTCGTAGCAGGTCACGGCGTAGCTGCGGGTCTCGGCCGGCGCGCCCGACCAGTGCAGCTCGGGCGACAGGTTCTGGCCCGTCATGCCCCAGTCGTTGTAGACGTGCAGGTCGTTGAGCCGCTCGCCGTCCTGGATGTCGTTACTCTCGACCACGAGCGCGGGGACCGACGGCAGGTGTTCGTGTGGGAGCGGTGCTGGCACGGCATCCTCCTAGGTTGAGAGCTCTGTTGCGCCCAATCCTAGAAGCGGCCCGCCGCGCCCCGAGGAGGACGCGGCGGGGGAGCGGCATCAGACGGTGGCGAGCTGGGCCGGCAGCGGCTTGGCGTGCAGGATCGTCAGGGACGTCACCGCACGCGTCAGCACCACGTAGAGCCGCGCCAGCCCGCGCGGCTCGGCCTCGACGATGTCGGTCGGCTCCACCACGATGACGTGGTCGTACTCCAGACCCTTGGCCAGCGTGGCGGGCACCACCAGCAGCCGGTGCTCCTCGGTGGACTCTGGTGACAACACCGCGTGGGGCAGCCCGGCCAGCGACTCGGAGACCGCGGCCACCTCGGCGTCGGGGACGATGACCGCGATCGACCCCTCCTTGGCCAGCGCCTCGGCGGCGGCAACGGCCACGGGCCCGCCAGGAGTGATCGACAGCGAGCCCCGGCCCGGGCGCAGCGACCGGGGCGCGGCCAGGTGCGGCGCGATCGACGGGAGCAGCCTGGCGGCGTAGTCGAGGATCTCCCTGGGCACGCGGAAGCCCAGCGTCAGCTCCGTCACCTCGCCCTCCTGGCCCAGGTGCCTGAGCAACTGCTCCCACGACGTGGTCGACCAGGGCGTGGTGCCCTGGGCCAGGTCGCCGAGCACGGTCGCCGAGCCGTTGCGGCAGCGCCGGCCGAGCGCGCGCAGCTGCATCTCGGACAGGTCCTGGGCCTCGTCCACGACCAGGTGGCCGAGCGACGGGGTGCGTTCCATGTGGTCGCCCAGCTCGTCGAGGAGCGCGGCGTCGGCGGCGCTCCACTTGGCCGACTTCCAGCTCCGGTACGGCTTGGCCCACAGCAGCGCCCGCTGCTCGTCGGGCGTCAGGTCGGACTTGGCGGCCCGGGCCAGGAACTCCGCGTCGGACAGCAGCCGGTGCAGCACCTGCTCGGGGGTCAGCTTGGGCCAGACCGCGTCGACGAGCTGCTTGACCGGCTTCGAGCGGGCCACGGCGTCCTGGACCCGGTCGTCGGGCGACTCGCCGCGCTGCTCCATGCGGACCAGCACCAGGTGCGCCAGCCGCTGGGCCAGCGCGGCGCGGCCGGGCGTGTAGCGGGTGGTGCCGCGCAGCGAGGCGACGATCTCGCGGACCTCGTGGTCGGCCACCCGGTAGCGGTAGGCGCCCTTGGTGAACACCAGGCCGTCTTCGGGCTTGACGATGTGCAGCCACAACGCGCGTTCGAGCACCGCGGCCATCCTGGCGTCGCCCTTCACGGTGGAGACCGCCGGGTCCTCCGGGGCGGCGTGCTCGCCGAGCAGCCCGGCCACCGTGGTCTGGTCGACCTTGACCTCGCCGAGCGCGGGCAGGACGGAGGAGATGTAGGACAGGAACGCCCGGTTCGGCCCGACGATCATCACGCCGGCGCGGGCCAGCCGCTCGCGGTGGGTGAAGAGCAGGTAGGCCGCCCGGTGCAGCCCGACGGCGGTCTTCCCGGTGCCCGGCGCGCCCTGCACGCAGACGGTCTGGGCCACCGTGGAGCGGACGATCTCGTCCTGGTCGGGCTGGATGGTGGCCACGATGTCGCGCATGGGGCCGGTGCGCGGCCGTTCGATCTCCTCGGTGAGGATCTTCGACGGGCCGATGTCGGCGCTCTCGTCGCCCAGCGGCTCGTCCTCGAAGGCGGTCAGCGTGCCGCCGTGGTAGCCGAAGCGCCGCCGCAGCACGATGTTCATCGGGTCGGCCGGACTGGCCTGGTAGAACGCCCGCGACACCGGGGCGCGCCAGTCGATCACCAGCGGCTTGCTGTGACCGTCGTGGACGTGCCTGCGCCCGACGTAGATGGTGGCGGGCAGGTCGTCGCCGCCGCCGCGGTCGAGTCGGCCGAAGAACAGCGGGGTGTCCGGATGGTCGGCCAGGGCGGCCACCCGCTGGTCGAGCAGCGACTGCAGGATCTGCTGCGAGACCCAGTCGCTCGCGGCGTCGGCCGACAGGGACTGCGCGTGCGCGCGCATGGCGGTCAGCGCGGCTCTGGACTGCGCCAGGTGGGCCTGCTCGGCGGCGAGCACCTCGGAGGGCGCGTCGGCGGGTATGTCGGGGGCCAGTTGACGTGCGGGCATGCGAAAACGCCTCCCAGGCGGATGACGGAGGTGGTAAAGGCAGCGAATCGGCCAGTTTAGTCGCCGCTCGGGCGGGCTTCCAAAGCATTTACGGGCGGCCGTACGGGTAGGGATAGGAGGTGGCGCCGGTGCGATTCGGTATCTCGCCGATCATCCCCACGATCGCGAGCTTCCTGCTCGCGGCGCTCTGGGGCCTGTCGGTGTTCGCGGGCTGGGGGCTGGAGGCGTTCTGCGCCGGCGGCGAGTCCGCGCCGACGTGCTCGCAGCGCCTCGACTCGGTCTCCACGGTGTCGGGCCTGTTCGCCGCGCCGGCCGCGTGCTGCACCGCGGCCGCCTGGCTGCTCCCGAGGTCGCGGCACGACCCCCGGACGTTCGGCAGGCTCATGGCCGCCGGCGTGGCCGCATGGATCGTCGCGGAAGGCGTGTTGTTCCTCGGCGGCATGCTGGCGAGGTAGGACATCCACCTGGAAAAACCGAAAAGCCCGGGCATATCAGGTGGAATTCGCGGATCATGGGGGTATGTCGCAGAAGTCTTGAATGCGACTCTGAGTACGCAGGTGAGGGGGGTGGTTCGATTGTCGACGGCCCGCGGAGTCTCGTGGACGTGACGTGACGGCGAGGCCTGGCCGCTCGGTGGGCGAGCAGCCAGGCCTCCGCGACGCGTGAACCCCCTACACCCCGCCGAGCACGTCGTCGGCGTCGATGATCTGGTAGGCGTAGCCCTGCTCGGCCAGGAAGCGCTGCCGGTGCGCGGCGAACTCCTGGTCGACCGTGTCTCTGCTGACCACCGTGTAGAAGCGGGCGCCACCGCCGTCGGCCTTGGGCCGCAGCACCCGGCCGAGCCGCTGGGCCTCCTCCTGACGCGAGCCGAACGTGCCCGACACCTGGATGGCGACCGCCGCCTCCGGCAGGTCGATGGAGAAGTTGGCCACCTTCGACACCACCAGCACCTGGATCTCCTTGTCGCGGAAGGCCTGGTAGAGGCGTTCGCGCTCCTTGACCCTGGTCTCGCCCTTGATGACCGGCGCGTTCAGGTGCTCACCCAGTTCGTCGAGCTGGTCGATGTACTGGCCGATGACCAGCACCTGCTCGCCCAGATGGCGGCGCACCAGCGCCTCGGTCACCCGCGTCTTGGACGGCGTGGTGGCGCAGAACCGGTAGCGCTCCTCGGCCTCGGCCATCGCGTACGCCAGCCGTTCCTCGTCGGTCAGCGTGACCCGGACCTCGACGCAGTCGGCCGGTGCGATCCAGCCCTGGTTCTCCATCTCCTTCCACGGCGCGTCGTAGCGCTTGGGACCGATCAGCGAGAACACGTCGCCCTCGCGGCCGTCTTCGCGCACCAGCGTCGCGGTCAGCCCGATCCGCCTGCGGGCCTGCAGGTCGGCGGTCATCCTGAAGATCGGCGCGGGCAGCAGGTGCACCTCGTCGTAGACGATCAGGCCCCAGTCACGCGCGTCGAACAGCTCCAGGTGGCTGTAGACGCCCTTCCGCCTGGTGGTCATCACCTGGTAGGTGGCGATGGTGACCGGGCGGATCTCCTTCCTGGTTCCGGAGTATTCGCCGATCTCGTCCTCGGTCAGCGAGGTGCGCTTGATCAGCTCGGTCTTCCACTGGTGCGCCGAGACCGTGTTCGTGACCAGGATCAGCGTGGTGGCCTGGGCGTGCGCCATCGCGGCCGCGCCGACGATGGTCTTGCCCGCGCCGCACGGCAGCACGACCACGCCGGAGCCGCCGTGCCAGAACGCGTCGGCCGCCTCCTGCTGGTACGGCCGCAGCGACCAGCCGTCCTCGGCCAGCGTGATCGGGTGGGCCTCGCCGTCGACGTAGCCCGCCAGGTCTTCGGCCGGCCAGCCCAGCTTGAGCAGCGCCTGCTTGACGTTGCCGCGATCGCTGGGATGCACGACGACCGAGTCGGCGCCGACGCGCTCGCCCAGCATCGGCTGGATCTTCTTCGAGCGCAGCACCTCTTCGAGCACCGCGCGGTCGGTCGAGGTCAGGATCAGGCCGTGGACCGGGTCCTTCTCCAGCCGCAGCCGGCCGTAGCGCGCCATGGTCTCGGCGACGTCGACGAGCAGCGCGTGCGGGACCGGGTAGCGGCTGTAGTTGATCAGTGCGTCGATGACCTGCTCGGCGTCGTGGCCGGCCGCCCTGGCGTTCCACAGCGCCAGCGGCGTGACGCGATAGGTGTGGACGTGTTCCGGAGCTCGCTCGAGCTCGGCGAAAGGCGCGATCGCCTTGCGGCACTCGCCGGCCTTGGCGTGGTCGACCTCGAGCAGCAGAGTCTTGTCCGACTGGACGATGAGCGGGCCGTCGTTCACGGACATCCCTTCCTACGGTTGACCCTTATCCAACACGCACGACGGCGGGAACAGTCCCTGAACAGGGAATCAGCCGGGAACTCCGGCGGAACCGAGGGTCAGTCGAACGCGCCGAGCACGGCCACGGCCACCACCAGCGCGGCCATGATCGCGAAACCGAGCCCGAACAGCACCCAGCTCCACGTCACCAGGCTACGGGCCCGCGCGGGCCTGGCCGACGCCGTGGCCAGCGCCCGGCCGGCGAGAATCGCCCCGGGGATGCCCAGCAGGTTGCAGCACGACAGCACCGCGATGCAGTTGAGCACCAGCGAGATGATCGCGCTCGCGTCGGGCCCGGTGGCGGGCGGCGGGGGCGGCGCGTGCCAGCGGGTGAGCTCGGGGCGGTAGCCCGGCGGCGGCCGCTGCCCGTAGGGCTCGCCGTACCGCTGGTACGGGTATTCCCGGTGGTCGTCCTGGTTCATGGTCACCCCCCAACGCGTCAACAGATATCACGAAATGGCCGAGGGGCCGGACGATCGACCATCCCGGACTAGATCAACCTGGCCCGCAGGGCCTTGCGGTCGAGCTTGAGCACGCTGGTCACCGGGATCGAGTCGACGAACGTCACCTCGCGCGGGTACTTCACCCGGCCGACCCGGTCGCGCGCCCACTCGATCAGCTCGTCCCCGGTGACCTCGGCGCCCTGCCTGAGCTGGACGAACGCGACCACCTCCTCGCCCACGCGCGGATCCGGACGGCCGACCACGCCGGACATGACCACGTCGGGATGCAGGTTGAGCGCGTCCTCGACGTCACGCGGGAACACGTTGAAGCCGCCCCGGATGATCAGGTCCTTCTTCCTGTCCACGATGTAGAGGTAGCCGTCGTCGTCCAGGCAGCCGATGTCGCCGGTGCGCAGCTCCCCGCCGACCAGCGCGGTGCCCTCGGGGTCGGGCTCGTGCTCGCCCCAGTAGCCGAGCATCAGCGAGTCGCCCGCGACGCAGATCTCGCCCACGTCCCCGGTCTCGGCCTCCTCGCCGGAGGAGTCGCGGATGGTGATCCGGTACCCGGACAGGGGGATCCCGACGCTGCCCGCCTTGCGCCGGCCCGGCGGGTTGAACGTGGTGACCGCGCTGGTCTCGGTCATGCCGTAGCCCTCGAGGATCCGCACGCCGGGCATCCGGCGCTCGAACTCCGCCAGCACGTCCTTGCCGAGCGGGGCGGCGCCGCAGGTGAGGTAGGCCAGCTCGGGCAGCGGGTGCGATTCGAGCGGCTCGGCCAGCAGCAGTTGCAGCATGGCGGGCACCACCGCGCCGTACTGGACGTGCTGCTCGGCGGCCAGGGACAGGAACGCCTTCGGGTCGAACCAGCGCATCAGCACGGTCTGCTGCGGCTCGGTGGCCTGCATCCCGCCCACCGTGAGGATCAGGCCGTAGGCGTGGGAGAGCGGCACGGGGATGATCGCCCGGTTCAGTCCCCGCTGGTGCGAGAGTTCGTAGCCGTCCTTGGCCACCTGCCACAGGCCGCGGTGGCTCAGCATCACGCCCTTGGCCTTGCCGGTGGTGCCGCCGGTGTACATGAGCGCGGCCAGGTCGCCCGGGTCCCGTTCGACGGGCCCGTGTTCGGCGCCGCGCGCCAGCTCCAGCGTGTCCACATGCACGGGGACGTCGACGGCGGTGGCCCGGACGGTCTCCACCAGCTCGGGCGAGGTGACGACGGCGACCGCGCCGCTGTCGTCCAGGATGTGCCGCAGCTCCTCGGCCCCGACCAGGAACACCACGGGCGTCACCACCGCGCCGGCCGCCCACAGGGCCTGGTAGGTGAGCCCCACGTCGGGAGAGTTCGCCGCCATGACGACGACCCGGTCGCCGGGACGCACCCCGGCCTCGATGAATCCGCCGCACATCCGGCGCGCCCGCGCGGCGAGCGCGTGGCTGCGATGCCAGACGCCTTCGTAGAACACCGCGTCGTGGTCGTCGAACCGGTTCCACGACTCCTCGGCCAACCGGCCCAGCGTTTGCTCGCTCACATGCTCACGCTGATCCGAAGCCGTGCCCGCCGTCAACCCTCGGCCGCCTTGACTAGTCACTGTGGAGCAGTCGGGCGGCTCCGTAAATAGGTATTAATCCGTACCTAGTGGCATTCAGGTTTCTTTGTGGCCTGAGATCGTGTATTGGTGGGTGGTCGAGCAAGGGAGGACATGATCGAAATGGGCGCGCCTGCGGCCGATACCCCGAGATCCGCGAGAACTTCCTGGTCGATCCTGCCGGAAGGGAGCAGCGTGAGACCGTCCCATTACGCGGAGAAAGCGGATTTCCGACAAGTTTCAACAAAAATATTTTCTGTAGAAAACTTTCTTGTCAAGGACGAGGTGACTTCGTGACCGACAGTCCCGAGCGGGGCGAGATCGATCTCGACGACTTAACGCTCATCGAGAGCGTCACCACCGTCAACGACTACGTCAGGGCCGTCGCCGTCCCCCTGACGAGAGAGCTGAACCGGCGCGAGGCCGACGCTCTCCTGCGCTCCTACCTGGAGCCGGGCTGCTTTCCGCAGGCGGTGCGCAGGCTCGCGGAACGCCACCTGCTCGTCCTCGTCGGCGCCGAGGAGATCGGCAAGCGCCTGGGCGCCCTGGCCCTGCTCTCACGCATGTCGCTGGCCGAAAGCACGATCACGGTGCTGTCCCCGGCGACCGGCGCCCCCGAGCTGATCTCCGGGACCGAGTACCATCCCGGCCGCGCCTACCTGCTGCACGACTGGATCACCGCGAGCACCGACCGCGTCGAGCTCGCCAACCTGGCGCGCAAGCTGGCCGAGCTGGGCTCGTACCTGGTCATCACCAGGAACGGCGAACCGTCGCCGGCGACCGAGGTGGAGCACGCCTGGACGGCGCCGCCCGCGGGCGAGCTGTTCGACTTCTGCCTGCGCACGCTCGGCGGCGCGCCGGACGCCGGCCAGGACGCGCTCGCCGCGGCCAGGCGGCGGGCCAGGGCGCTGCCCACCCCCGGCGAGGTCACCGGCCTGGTCACCCGTATGGTGATGGCCGGCGAGCCCGCCTGCGACGAGGTCGCGGCCTGGTTCGACACCAAGCCGCCCATGCACCAGGTACGCGCGGTGGCCGCGCTCGTGTTCGCCCACCGCCTGCCCGAGCCGGACTTCCGCGCGCAACTGGCCAGGCTGGAGGAGATACACCAGAGCCACGAGCTGGGCCCGCGGCCGCCCATGGGCCCGCTCCCGCTGATCGCACACCGCGCCGGCCAGGTCGTCTTCCGCGTGCCGCGCCACCGCGCCCAGGTGCTGGCCGAGCTCGTCGCCAGATACGGCTTCTGGCTGTGGCAGCCGCTGCGCGAATGGATCCGCACGCTCGCCCGCCAGGGCCTCGACCTCCAGATCAGGGCCGCGGAAGGCGTGGCGCTCCTGGCCGGGCTCTCGCCCAAGGAGGCGTACGACCTGCTCGACGCCTGGGCGTCAGGGCGGCCCACCGAGCGGCTGGCCGCGGCCCACGCCCTGTCCTTCATGAGCGCCGAGGACACGCTCGCGCCGGAAGCGCTGCGGCTGGCGCTGAGCTGGGCCGGCGACGCCGATCGGGGCTCGACCTCGGCGGTGGCGCTGGGCGGCGGGCTGGCGATCAGGTACCCGGCGGACGCCGTGCGCACGCTGCGCGGGCTGGCCTCGTGCGAGCGGGCCGGCGTGGTGGCGCGTCAGTCGCTGGCCCTGATGGTCCAGCAGGCCGCCGGGCACGACGACGCCCAGTCACGCGTCGTCCGCCGCCTGGCCGCCGCCGCGGAGGAGGACTGAGCGGCTCAGAGCCCGGCCACGCCGGTGATGCGGTGCAGCGCGAAGCGGTGCACGGCGGCGCGCGTCTCGTCGTAGGCGGTCAGGTAGCCGCCTTCCATCCTGGCCGGCTCCAGGATGCGTGAGGTGGCGTTGCCCTGGGAGTCGAGGTAGCCGATCCACACCCGCACGCCCTGCTTGATCGCCTCCTGCAACGCCGTGATCGTGGCGGTGGCCGGGCCGCGCGGCAGCGTGCCGCCAGGGGCGTCGACGGGCTCGCGGCGCGACAGGTGGGCGGCGTCGCCGGCGCGCAACGCCCGCACCGCCGCCGCGGCCACCTCCGGGTCGAGCCCGTTGGCCGGCGCCGACATCCTGGCCGGGACCGGCGCCTCGGTACGCCGGCTGTCGAGCTGGGAGATGATCACGTCGCCGTCGAGCGACTCGGCGACCGGGGCGTAGCCCATGGCGCGCAGCGAGTCGACCAGCACCGCCCTGGACGAACGCGAGGCGATCACTGTCGGCGCCAGCCTGCGCAGCCGCAGCGCCGCCGAACGCCGGTCCGCGACGATCTGGTCGAGCAGCGCCGGGTCGTCGCAGCGCACGTACGCGCTCGCGGTGCCGATCCGGATCCGGCCGTGCCGCCTGGCGACGTCCGTGACCAGGTACGACAGCGCCTGCGGCACCGGCGTGGCCGAGTGGCGGGCGAGCATCGCCAGCAGCTCCTCCGCGCCGTGCCCGGCGTCCAGCGCCCGCCGCACCGACGCCTCGCCGAAGCGGTAGACCGTCGCGCCGCCCTTGGACTCCACGTCGGCGGTGAGCGTCATCCAGCGGTTCAGCTCGCTGGTGAGCGGCCCGGGCGCGACGGCGGTGAGATCGGCCTGCAGCAGCACATGATCGACGGGCTCGGGCAGCAGTGGCGCCAGCTTCGCCGCCGGGTCGTCGCCGCCGAGCAGCGCGCGCCCGTGCCCCGACAGCGCGCCGAGACCGGTCACGCCGATCTGCTCGGCCTCGCGCAGCGTGAACTCGGTGAGCTGGTCGCGCAGCGGGCCGCGGCGGCGCGGCTGCTCCCACCCCAACCGGCCGAGCACGGACTCACGGGTGGGCGCGAGGCCCGGAGCGGCCGCCAGCACGCCCAGCACGGCCAGACGCACCCCGGGAGCGGACGAGCGGCGCAGATCGGTGTGAAGCGCGTTGAGCGGCCTGTCGCGGTCGTCACGCTCGCCCGCCAGCCCCGGCACCCGGTCGGTGTGCAGCCAGGTGCCCGCCAGCGTCACCCACCGGTCGGCGGTGCTCCTGACCCGCCACAGGTCGTAGCCGGGGGTCGGCAGCCACTCGCCGTCGACCCCGCCGCCCGCCGCGATCAGCCCGGCCGCGTGCGCCACCTCGACGACCAGCGCCGTCACCCACTCGGGCAGGTCGAGCTCGTTCGCGGCGCGCTTGAGATCGCGGACGCCGAGCCCCCCGGTACGCAGCACGCCCGGCGGATCGATGCTCCACCGCTCGCACAGCTCCTCGACCGCCCGGACGAAGAAGAACGCCTGACCGGCCGCCGTACGGTCGGCCAAAGCCTGGTCGCGGGCGGCCCCGTCGAGCGCGGGCGGGACGGCCAGCAGGTCGCGGTGCACGCGTCCGCCACGCAGGTGCAGGCCCACCTCGCGCGGCAGCGTCACGCTCTCCTCGCCGGCCGCCGCGAGCAGGCCGCGCGCCAGCAGCTCCTCGATGGGCGAGCGGGCCGACTCCAGCCTGACCTCGCGCCTGGCGTTCGGCACCCGGCCGGTCGGCGGGCCCCAGGTGAGCTGGTCGAGCGCGCTCCTGGCCTCGGGCGAGACCGACTCGATCAGCCGGCCGGGCGCCGACAGCGCGGCGGCCAGCCGCTCCTTGCCCGAACCCGTGGTTCCCGGCGCGACGTCGTCGGCCATCTCCTCCAGCTGCTCCGGCGCGTGGTGCCGGAACGCGTCGATCGCGCGCGGGCCGAGCCCGGCCACGTCGTCGAGCACCTTGCGCACGCCGGGGCCCAGGTCGAGCGCCTCGTCGGGGCCGTAGACCAGCGCCAGGTCACGCAGCCTGCCGAGCGCCGCCGACAGCGCGGGCTCCACCTCGCCGGCCGCCAGCGCCGCGCCCACGAGCTCGCGCAGACGCTCTTTGGGCGCCGGTTCGTCCAGTACGGCCAGCGTCTCCACGACCGCCAGGGTGAACCTGTCGAGCCGGTCGAGCACCCGGCCGATCGCCGAGGGGCTGCCCGCCCGCGAGGCGAGGCCGTCGAGATGCGCGGGCACCGGAGTGATCAACTCAGGGCGCGCGGAGACGAGCGCCCGTAGCTGTTCGTCGGTGCGCCCCCTGATCCACTCCGTGAACTCCATCGTTGCCATGGTATGTCCCCCCTGATTAGGGCAGCATTGCTAGGCGTGATAGAGCGCGCGGACCAGCTCATACTCAACTACGTCAGCAAGGCCGCCGACGCGGCGCACGGCGTGTTGCGAGCCGACCAGCGCCTCGACTTCGCCAAGCGGCTGCGGGCCAGGATCGAGGTGGAGCGGCACGGCAGCCAGAGCGCGCGCGAGGTGGCCAAGGTGCTGGCCAGGTTCGGCGATCCGGTGGCGCTGGTCGAGCGCGAGGTGCGCAGGCTGGCCGAGGCGGAGCGCGGGCCGCGCGAGACCGCGCCGCGCCCGGCCGAGCCCCAGGTGACCACGTCGTTCCCCACCATCGTGGACGACTCCACAGCGCCGCCAGGGGTGCGCCGCAGCCGCGCGCTGGCCCAGGAACGGCTGAGCAGGCGGCCCGAGCGCGGGCTGCCGTTCGCCGCGCTGCGCCGGGCCGCCATGTCGAGCGCGAACCCGATGGCCACCGACGGCAGAGACGCCAGGACCATCGTCAAGCAGCACCCGCGCGAGACGGCCGCCATGGTGCTGCTGCTGGTCGCCGCGCTGCTGGTGCCGTTCGACCTGCCCGCCGTGGCCATCTTCCGCGTGCCCGTCCTGGTGTGGGCGGCCGGTGCGGTGCTGGTGCTGTTCAGCGAGACCTGGAAGCTGCGTGACAGGCTCATCGGCATCGGCGCGCCACTGGCCGGCTACACGGTGGGCGGCGTGCTCGTGGGCGGGCTGCGCGGCGGCAGCGAGAAGAGCGGCCTGCAGGCGTTCTACGAGCAGTTCTTCGACGCCAGCGGCACCATGTTCATGATCGGCGCGGCGCTGGGCGTGATCTGGCTGGCCTTCCGGCTGCTCGACCCGGACTGAGCGACCGGACTGAGCGGCCCGGACTGAGCGGCCCTGCTCTGGGGAGGCTCAGATCGCGGGTGCGGGCGCCGGGCTCTGGCTGGGCAGCAGGCCGACGGCCAGGCGCACCCAGGCGCCGACGAACCGGTCCTTGTCCGTGTGACCAGGCGACTCGCCCACCGTCTCCTGGAACAGCCGGTAGTGCACCACGGAGCCGCCGAGCACGGCGCCGATGCCCGCCCAGTCGACGTCGGCGTCGCGGTACTCGGGCTGGGCGCGGAACCAGGTGACGATCGCGTCGAACATGGGCTGCAGCAGCCCCTCCCGGACCACCGCCACCAGCTCGGGGAACTGGCTCAGGTCGCGGAAGAACACCCGGGTCAGCTCGGATTCCTCGCGCACCTTGGCCAGCCCGGCGCGGCAGACGTGGGCCAGGCGGATCTCCAGGTCCACCGAGCTCTCCATGTCGCCCAGCTCGCCCAGGCTCTCGGCGACCTGGGCCCGCGTACGGGTGGCATGCTCGTTGATCGCCGCGGCGAGCACCTCGTACTTCGACTTGAAGTGCCGGTAGAGCCCTCCCGCGCCGGGGGAGAGCCCGGAGGCGGCCTCGATCTCGGCCACGGAAGTGGCGGAGTAGCCCCGCTCGGCGAACAGCCGCAGGGCCTCATCGATGATCCGCTCGCGCGTCGATCTGGTCATATCTATCCTGTTACCTCCGTATGGAGACTAGCCGTTAGGGCGAGGCGCGGCGGATGAGGCTCGCGAGAGCCGAGCCGATGATGAGCCAGACGATCGCCGCAAGCGCGTGGTTGACCAGCGTCGTCCATCGCAGGTCGGCGAGCTGGAACAGGTTGGACAGGCCCAGGGACAGCCGGGCGGCCAGCGACTCGACGAACTGGTACCAGACGTTGGCCGGGTTGGCGCGGAACACCGCGAACACCGCGTGCAGCACCAGGACCAGGGCGGCCAGCCTGGAGGCGAGCCTGACCGCGTACGCCAGCGCGGACACGATCCGCTGCCGGACGCTGACCTGCCGCTCGGCGGGCCTGGCCGGCCTGGCGGGCCGGTGCGGCCGAGGCGGCGGCACGGGCGCAGGCGTTGCGGGGGACGGCGGCACCGGCGCGGGCGTTGCGGGGGACGGGGTCTCCGCCGGGCGGCCGGGGGGAGCGGAGGCGACGAGACGGTCGCCGGCCTCGGGCGGTTCTGGAGTCTGTGACACGGCCGCTCCTTCGGCTCCTCCGGCGATAAGTAATTCCTTTCTTCCATTCCTACGGTCCCACAACAAGCGCCGTTACGCGTCACGTCCAGGTGTTTGGCATCCTGCACATGTGGGGACTTCAGTAGGTTTCGACCTTGACATGACATTGGCTGACACGCGATCAGGCATCGCCGCCGCTTTCGACGAGCTGTCCGTGCGCCTGGGGGTGCCGTTCGACAGCGAGCTGATCACCAGCCGGCTGGGTCCGCCCCTGGAGTTCGAGCTGGCCAACTGGCTGCCCGCGGCGGACGTGCCCGCCGCGGCCGACCTGTACCGGGAGATCTATCCCGAGCTGGCGGTGCCCGCGCACACCGCCATGGCCGGCGCGTACGAGGCCGTCGAGGCCGTGCGGGCCGGCGGCGGCCGGATCATCGTGGTGACGGGAAAGAACGTCCGCGACGCCACCAGCACGGTCGAACTGCTCGGCCTGGCCGTCGACGAGATCGTCGGATCGGTTTTCGGCGCCGCCAAAGGTTCGGCGCTCGCGCGCTTCGGCGCGGCCGCTTATGTTGGTGACCATGTCGCGGACATCGAGGCCGCACGCGCGGGCGGGGCCGTGAGCGTGACGGTCGCGACCGGCCCTTACAGCGTGGGAGAACTTCGTGATCACGGAGCCGACGTGGCACTGGCGAACCTGACCGAATTCGCCACCTGGTTCGCCGGCTGGCGAGCGGGCGCACGACTCGGGTAATTACCTGGCATTTACCCGGTCGCCCAGCCGCCCGACTGGGCATAACCTACATCCATTGCCTTTGTCCTTTACGAGTGTTTGAACGAGGTCCTCCTGTGCCGAGTGGCAAGGTCAAGTGGTACGACGCCGACAAGGGGTTCGGCTTCCTCACCCGCGACGACGGCGGTGAGGTCTTCGTGCATTCCTCCGCGCTACCCACCGGCGCGGCCCCGCTCAAGCCCGGCCAGAAGGTCGAGTTCGGCGTGGCCGAAGGGCGCAGGGGTCAGCAGGCACTCTCGGTCAGAATCCTTGACCAGCCGCCGACGCTGGCCAAGCCCAAGCCCAAGGCCAAGCGCAAGAAGCCGGACGAGATGGTCGTCATCGTCGAAGACCTGATCAAGCTGCTCGACGACGTCTCGACCTCCTACCAGCGCGGCAAGCACCCCGACGCGGCGCACGCCAAGAAGATCGCCCAGGTGCTCCGGGCCGTCGCCGACGACCTGGACGCCTGACCCCGGGCCCTCGCCCGGCTAACCGTTCGGGTTGGTCAGCGGCTTGGTCGGGTCGACCGTCGAGTCGATCTTCGGCTCGGCGGGCCGGGTCCCGGCCGGCTCGCCGGCCGTGCCCTCAGCCGTGCCCCCCGCTGTGCCCGCGGCCTTCGCGGCGGCGCGCTGCCTGCGCAGCTCGGCCTTGGCGGCGCGCACCCGCCGCCGCCGATGGACGATCAGCCAGCAGAACGCCACCGTCAGGAACACGGCCAGCGTGATCAGCCCGGCCATGCTGCTCTCGGTCAGCGACAACACCAGCCCGACCAGGCCGCCGAACACCCAGGCGAGCTGCAGCACGGCCTCGACCACGCCGAACGTGGACGAGCGCACCTCCTCGCCGATCTCCCGCTGCACGATCGCGTCGAGCGCCAGCTTGCCCAGCTCCTGCGCGAACGCGGTGACCACCGAGATGCCCACCGCGGCCCACAGGCCGAAGAAGATCCCGGCGGTGATCGTGGCCGCCGCCGTCACCGCCAGCGTGACCAGCACGATGAGCTGCGGGGCGTGATTACGCGTCCAGTTCGCCACCATCGCGCCGATCAGGCCGCCCAGCCCGGCCGCCGCGGCGAGCACGGCGATCGTCTTGGGCCCGTCGAAGAACGGCGCGGGCGCCCCCGGGTACGGCTGGACCAGCCACGGCACCTGCTTGTCCTGCACCAGGAACAGCAGGAAGAACAGCAGGAAACCGGAGAACACCCGGATCGCCACGTTCGCCCAGACCGCCTCGGCCACCGTCGGGCCCACCTTGAGCAGCGTGCGCCAGCGGGGCGCCTCGCCCTCCTCCTCCAGCTCGGGCGAGTCGACGTGCCTGGGCAGGCGCACCCCGAAGACCCCGACCACCAGGAACAGCAGCATCGCCAGGCGCAACACGGTCGCGCTGCCCAGCCACGCCGTGAGACCGGCCCCGATCGGCACCATGATCCCGGCTGTGACCAGCGTGAACAGCGCCACTCTCGCGTTCGCGGAGACCAGCGTGATGTCGGCGGGCAGCACGCTCGGCATGATCGCCGCACGCGAGACGTTGAACGCCTTCGACAACACCAGCACGCCCAGCGCGCCGAGGAACAACGTGGGCAGGTCGCCCGGCCCGACGGCGGCGGCCATCGCGAAACACAGCAGCCCGCGGCCGAACAGCGTGCCCGCGATGACGTAGCGGCGGCCCGACCTGAACCGGTCGAGAATCGGCCCCACGAACGGCGCGAGCAGCGCGAACGGCAACATCGTGATGACCAGGTAGAGGGCCACCGACCCGCGGGCCTCGCCGAGCGGCACGCCGAAGAACACCGTGCTCGCCAGCGCCACCGTGACCAGCGCGTCGGCGGCGCTGTTGCCCGCGGACAGCTCGATGAGACGGCCGAGCCCGGTGCGTCCGGCGCCGTTGGCGTGTGTGAGCCTGCGCGTGGCCCTGCCGACCTTTTGCGCGCCCTTGGCCGTGGCGAGACCGGCCCGTTTGGTGCCGCTCGCCGTCGCCTTGCCGGCGCGCACGGTCACGCGGCCCGTGCCGGCGATTCCGCGCCCCACGCGCCGCGAAATATCGCGCGCTCGGTCCCAGCCTCCCTCCACGCCTACCAGTCTTACCCGATTCGCGTACCTTCTCTGCGCTGAACAGGGCCCTTAATCATCGAGTCGGTTCCGCACTTGTGGGCGTGCCACGTCCCCCCATAGGTGAGAATGAAGTGTGAGCGAACAGCACCTTTCGGCGGAGGCGGCCCGATGAGCCCCACCAGGACCCGCGTCTCCGCTCCCGACCAGGCCTGTGTCGCCGCGGTCGATCTGGCGCGCGCCGCCGCCGAGGAGCTCGCGCGGCCGGGTCAGCCCGGCGAGCACCTGGGCCACCAGAGCGAGGGCGACCGGATCGTCACCCATTTCTTCGCCTGCCTCGACCGGGCCTATCGCGGCTGGCGCTGGGCGGTCACCGTCACGCGCGCCTCGCGCGCGAAGAAGGTCACGGTCAGCGAGGCGGTGCTGCTGCCGGGTTCCGGCGCGCTGCTCGCGCCGGAATGGCTGCCGTGGAGCGAACGGCTGCGCCCCGGCGACCTGGGCGTGGGCGACCTGCTCCCCACCGCGGACGACGACGACAGGCTCGCGCCGGGCTTCACCGAGATCGACGACGACGCCGACCGCCAGATGATTTTCGAGTACGGCCTGGGCCGGGCACGTGTGCTCTCGGCCATCGGCAGGGACCGGGTTGCCAGGCGCTGGCGCTCGGGCGAGCACGGGCCGCATACGCCGATCGCACACGCCGCTCCCGCGCAGTGTTCCACCTGCGGCTTCTACTGGCTGCTCGCGGGTGAGCTGCGCCAGGAGTTCGGGGTCTGCACGAACGAGTACGCGCCCGACGACGGCAAGGTCGTCACGGCCGACCACGGGTGCGGCGCGCACTCCGAGGCCGCGATCCAGCCGCCGCCGGTCGAGCAGGCCACGCCCATCCTCGACGACCTGGGCTACGACCTGATCGAGGAGGAGTCCGGCTCGGTCGACGAGTCGGCCAGCGAAGAGCTCGGCCACTCCTGACCCGGTGCTTCCGGCCCCGCGCACGTGGGGCCGGCCGCGCCGTGCCCGCGGGCCGGTTCGAGTCGTCGGCGCGGGCCGCGTGTGAGATCCCCGACTGTCGGGGAAGGTCGCTAGCCTACGGAGGCCCGTACCCTCCAACCCTGGATTCGTGATCGATGACCGACACCTTTGGCACTGACCGGATGCGAGCCGCCGTCCTCTCGGCGTGGACGGCCTCGCCCGCCAGGTTCCGCGAAGACGCCAACGCGGAAGAGGATTTCGCGCTCGGCGGCTACCGCGACCGGCTGATCGTCGAGCTCGCGCAGAACGCCGCCGACGCGGCGCTGCGCGCGGGCGTGCCAGGGGTGTTGCGGCTGACACTGCGCGACGATGTGCTGACGGCGGCCAACACCGGCGCCCCGCTCGACGCCACCGGCGTGGAGGGCCTGGCCACGCTGCGCGTCTCCGGCAAGCGCGACGAGATCGGCGCGGCCGGCCGGTTCGGCGTGGGCTTCGCCGCCGTGGTCTCGGTGTGCGACGAGCCGTCGATCGGCTCGCGCGAGTCCGGGGCGGCGCGCTGGTCGCGGGCCGAGACCGCCGAGCTGGTGTCCGGCATCCCCGCCCTGGTGGGCGAGCTGGCCGACCGCTCCGGGCACGTGCCGCTGCTGCGCCTGCCGTTCGAGTGCGACCCGCTCGACGTGCCCGGCGGGTTCGACACGCTGGTCAGGCTGCCGCTGCGCGATCAGTCCGCGGTCGACGCGGTGCGCCGCATGCTGGCCGAGACCAGCCCGGCCCTGCTGCTCGGCATGCCCGCGCTGACCGCCATCGAGATCGAGCTCGACGGCGACACCCGCACCGTGGTGGCCGACGGCTGGCACGTGGTGTCCGAATCAGGCGAGTTCGGCCCCGCCGAGGTGGCCGAGCTGTTCGCCGACCGGCCCACCGAGGAGCGGGCCCGCCCGTACTGGTCGCTGCGCTGGGCGGTGCCGCTGACCGGCGTCGGCGAGCCCGGGCCGCTGCCCGCCGCCGTGCCGCCCGTGGTCCACGCGCCCACGCCCAGCGACGAGCCGCTCGACCTCAACGCGCTGCTCATCGCCTCGTTCCCGATGGCCACCGACCGCCGGCACGTGGCCACCGGGCCGCTGACCGAGTTCCTGGTCGAGCGGGTGGCCGACGCCTACGTCCGGCTGCTGCGCGAGCTGCCGCGCACGCCGCGGCTGCTCGATCTGGTCCCCGGCCTCATGGGCAAGGGCGAGCTCGACGCCAAGATCCGGCGGGCGATCCTGCGCCGGCTGCCCGGCACGCCGCTGCTGCCCGCGCTGTCCGCGCCCGCGCCGGCCGTCCAGACACCGTCGTTCGCCGACGCCGAGGTCTACGAGCCCGACGCCGAATGGCAGGTCGAGCACCCCGCGCGCGAGCCGGAAGGCGACGGCTGGGTGGTCACGGGGCGCGAGGCGGCCGTGGTGTCGGGGTCGGCCGAGCTGCTGGCCACCATCGCCGAGATCGTGCCCGGGTTGCTGCCCGCCGGCTGGCCGGCCAGGCACGCGGCCATGGCCGCGCTGGGCGTGCGCAGGGTGGAGCTGGCCGACGTGGTCGACCTGCTGTCCGGCGAGGCCGTGGAGGCGCGTGAGCCCGCCTGGTGGCGTTCGCTCTACCAGGTGCTGCCCGCCGACGATCCCGAGTCGCTGGGCGCGCTCCCGGTGCCGCTGACCGACGGCAGGATCGTCCGCGGCCCGCGTGGCACGCTCATCCTGTCCTCGTCGGGTGAGCTCGACCTGACGCCGCTCGGGCTGCGCATCGTGCACCCCGAGGCCGCGCACCCGGCGCTGCTGCGGCTGGGGGCCGCCGAGGCCACGCCGCGCACGATTCTCGAAGACCCGCTGACCAAGGCCGCGGTCGCTCAGTCGCTCGACAACCCCGACCCCGAGCCGGTGGCGCGGGCCGTGTTGTCGCTGGTCGAGGCGGCCGGGCTGGCCCCCGGCGAGGCTCCGTGGCTGGCCGAGCTGGCGCTGCGGAGCACCGACGGCGAGCTGTACCCGGCGGGCGAGCTGATGCTGGCCGACGGCGCCCTGGCCGGGCTGCTCGAACCCGACACCCACCTCGGCCTGGCCGCCCCCGAGCTGGTGGAGACCTACGGCTCGCGGGTGCTGGCCGCCGCGGGCGTGCTCGACGGGTTCGCCGTCGTTCACGACTCCGACGTGCTGCTCGACCACGACGACTGCGACCACGACCTCGACGGCGAGGACGACTGGCTCGACCACGTCCTCGACCTGCTGCCCGACCTCGACGTGCCGCCGGTGGTGCCGGAGTTCCTGGCCGTGCGCGACCTGGAGCTGGTCGCCGACTGGCCGGCCGCGCTCGAACTGCTCACCCGTCCGCCGCTGCGTGCCGCGCTCCACCCGCTGCGCATCGCCGGGGTCGAGGTGCCTTCGTACACCGCCTGGTGGCTGGCGCACCACGCGGTGCTCGGCGGTCGCAAGCCCACCGAGCTGCGCCTGCCCGGCGCCGACCCGCTGCTGCAGGGCCTCTACGCCGACGCGCCCGCCGGGCTCGACGACGTTGCGCTGGCCATGCTGGGCGTCCGCACGACGTTGCCGGAGCTGCTGGCACACCACGGCGGCCCGGAGGAACTGCTCGACCTGATGGCCGACGAGTCGATCGAGGTCGACCGGGCCCAGTTGCGTGCCCTGTGGATGGCGCTGGCGGCGGTCGAGCCGTCCAGGGTGGCGCCGCCGTCGCGGGTGCGCGCGGTGCTCGGCGGCGACATCGTGGTGGCCCAGGCCGACGACGTGGTCGTGGTCGAGGCTCCCGACCTGCTGCAACTGGTGACCGACCGGCCGCTGGTGCTGGCGCCCTACGACCTGGCCGAGTCGCTGTCGGAGCTGCTCGACCTGCCGCTGGCCGGCGAGGTGTCCACCGGTGAGGTGACGTCGCAGGGGGAGGTGCGGGAGGTGCCCGTCCAGGTGCGCTCGCTGCTGCCCGCCGCGCCGCAGACGTACGTGGAGCACGAGAAGCTGCTGGTGGACGGGGTCGCCTGCACGTGGCGCTTCTTCGAGGGCGCGGTGCACTGCACCGGCATCGAGGGGCTGGCGCGCGGGCTGGCCTGGGCCACGGGGCAGTGGAACGACCGGCTCGCGGTGGCGGCGCTGCTGCGTGACCCGGGGGCGGTGCCACTGCTGCTGGCCGAGGCCGACCTGTCCTGACCTGACCTGACCTGTCCTGAGTCAGGCGGGTTCGGGGCTCGCCAGGCCCAGGAGTTCGGGTTTGCCCGCCCTGATCCGCCATGCGCGGTCGGGGCGGGCGACCAGCCGTCGGGTGCCCAGGTCGAGCAGCCCGCTCACGTGCTCGACCTGCGCGGCGAGCGTGCCGTCCGGGAGCAGGAACCGGTGGCGCACCCGGTAGGTCTTGCCCGTGCCCCACTCCCAGGCGCAGGTGACGTCGACCTGGTCGCCGACGCGCAGCTCGCGGTGATACTTGATCACCGTCTCCAGGTTGACCGGGCCGAGGCCACCGGCCAGAAGATCCTCGACGGAGACACCCGCGGCGCGGACGCAGGCGAAGCGGGCATGGTCGGCGTACTGGACGTAGTAGCCGCCGTTGAGGTGGAGCTGCGGGTCGATCTCGTAACCACGCACCTCCAGCCGGACGCTGAACGGCTCGGGCGTGTGGTCGTCGGACGTCGAGGGGTCGGTGGCGGGTTCGGTCACGCGGTTGTCGGACGTCGAGCGGTCGCTGGATGGCTCGGTCATGCGATCGTCGGATGTCGAGCGGTCGCTGAACGGTTCGGTCACGCGGTCGTCAGGCATCGCGTGGTCGTTGAACGGTTCGCGCGTGTGGTCGTCAGCCATCGAGGGGCTCCTGTTCCGCCAGCCAGCGCAGCGAGCGCTCCGACAGGTAGCGTCGGCCGTCGTCGCGAACCTCCAGCCAGTCGCCACGCACCCACCCGCCGGCCGCCTGCGGGGAGAAGCCGTGCTTGCGGAACAACGCGCTCGCCTCGGACCTGGTCAGACCGCGCCGCCCCCACTCGGCGAGCAGCCGGTGGTGACGGGTCTCCTCCGGCGGTTCGGCGGGATCGGCGGACACTGCATCAGCCAGCGCCGCGAACCCGGCACTGATCTGACGCAGCGCGGCGGCGATCTGCTCCCGCTGAAACGGTTCCATGCTTCGCAAGCATAGCAATCGCTATCGATCGCAATGCAATCGGTTCGTTTCGCCCATGGCCGCGGGTAAGGTTCGTGGACCATGAAACGCGGCTGCCTGCTCACTGTCGTGCTCGCGGTGGGGCTGCCCATCGTCGGGCTGTTCCTGCTGATCAACATCCCGATGTGGCTGAACGATCGGAAGCTGGACGACTTCGAGTCGGGCCTTCGGAGCTATCCGCGTCCGCCGCAGACGTACGTGGTCGACAACACCACCGAGAAGTCCATCGCTCTGCGCGGCAACGGTAACCACTGCGACTACCTGGTCCGGATGGCGTTCAGCAGCAGTCTGTCGGAGGACGAGATCGTCGCGTACTACGATGCGGCGAAGATCGCGGGCGTGGACGGCGACGGGCGCGCGTCCGTCACGGTCTACTTCCCGAGGAAGCGGGCGGCGGCGGCCACCGGGCCGTCCCGTACCTTTCTGGTGGAGATCGCGGACGGCACGGAGGCCGGGCTCGACTTCCGCTGCCACTGAGCGGGCGGGCCACCGCCACGGAGGATCCGGAAAGGGTGCCGATGCCGCCGAACACCGGCGAGGGGGACCACCCGGCGGACGGGGATCACCCGGCCGATGGGGATCGCCCGGCGGACGGGGATCGTCCGGCTGCCGGTGAGGGTGATGTGCTGGTCGCCGCCGAGCCGGAGGTGGCTTCGCGGGTGCGCCGCCTGGTCGCCTGCCTGATCGACCTCGCGCTCTGCGCGGCGCTGACGGTGACCGTCGACGCGGCGGCGGACTCGCTGGACGCGGACGAACTGCTCGCCGCCCTGACCGGTTTCCTCTACTTCTGGCTGCTGCACGCCCGTTACGGCCGAACCCTCGGCAAGCGGCTGACCGGCATCAAGGTGCTCTCCCTCGCCACCGGCCGCCCACCGACACTCCAGGACGCGGCCTATCGGGCGGGCTTCTATGTGGTGATGCCGCTGATGCCGTCCATCGGGTGGATCATCGCCGCGCAGGACGGCCTGCAGATCTTCCGCGACGCCGGAAACCGCTGCCTGCACGACCGGCTGGCCGGGACCGTCGTCGTCAGAGAGAGCTAGGCCGGGCTTCTCGGGACGGCGATGCCAATGGCCGAGCCCACTTAGGGGCTGGGGGACGATCCGATGAGCGTTGAATGGGACGCTCTCCGGCATAGGGGCTGGTAGACCCGGAGCACGAAACCGAAGTCGCCCGCTGCGGGAGCCGGATACTGGCCGTAGAGCGAGCCCGCTCCCGTCCATCCACAAGGAACCGTCGGGGCCGCTCCATCGAACGCACGCGCACGCAGGTCGGACGGCCGGGCGGTGGGGGTTCACCTTCGACCACACCATGGAGGCCGACCGTTGGACGTGGCGGCGACACCACCTGACGCGCTGCTCGCCGACCGGCCGGAACCGCGCGCCCATCCTGCTGTCGCGGCCGGACGCCGCCGCGTGCGGCATGTACTTGGGGTGGCGATGGTGAGTGCCGCGCCCGAGCCTGCCTCGGCGGCGACGGATGTGCCGGAGATCGAGTGCTGGACGATCAAGTCCTACGCCTGCGAGTGGGGTGGCTCGGAGTGTCTGATCACCTCGAACAGGCACTGAGATCCGGCACTGAGATCCGGCAACCCATCAAGCCGTGTCACGGGGCCGGGGTGTCCTGTGCCTTCGCGGAGACGCGGGCCCGGGCTCGTTCGATCTCGTTGATGTGGGTTTCCGTCCATTGCCGGAGTGCGCTGATCGGCCCGGCGAGGCTTCGCCCCAGCGGCGTCAGGTCGTACTCGACCTTGGGCGGGATGGTCGGGTGCACGGTGCGGGTGATGAACCCGTCAGCCTCGAGGCTGCGCAGGCTCTGGGTGAGCATCTTCTGCGAGACGCCCTCGATGCGTCGGCTCAGGTCGGTGTAGCGCATGGTGCCTTCGAGGAGGGCGTCCACGATCAGGATCGTCCACTTGCCGGCGATGTGGTCGAGGACCTGGCGAGTCGGGCACTTCGCGGAGTAGGCGTCGGCCGGCAGCCCGGAGGATTCCACCACAGTCTTCATGCGAGGAGAGTAACGCACTAATTAGTGCCTTCTTCCTATTGGGAAGTGACTCTCCAATAGTTGGCGGTATGACGATCCACACGCTTTCTGTCGCGGACGCGATCCGCACCCGCCGTACGGTGCGCCACTACCGGCCCGATCCGGTCCCCGAGGACGCACTCGCCTCGCTGCTCGAACTCGCCATCGAGGCGCCCACCAGTTGGAATCTGCAGGACCGATCGATCGTCGTGGTCACCGACGACGAAGGCCGCGACGGACTGACCTGGGCCAGCGGCGGCCAGCCCCAGCCGCAGGAAGCCCCCGTGGTCCTGGTCTTCGTTGCCGAGCCGCAGTCCTGGCGTGACGACCACAGTGACGTCTACGACCAGGCACGCCGCAACGGCGCCTGGAACGACGAGTTCATCGCCATGTTCTCCGCCGCATCGAGGGCGTTCCAGGAAGACCTCGACCAGCGTGGCCTGCTGCGGGAGTACGCCGTGAAGGACGCCATGATCGCGGCCTCCTTCCTGATGCTCGCCGCCACGGAGATGGGCCTGGCCACCTCTCCGATGAACGGTTGGGACGAGGCCAAGGTGAAGAAGGTGATCGGGATCGAAGACCGCGACGACCTGGCCATCGCCCTGCTCATGTCGGTCGGCTACCCGGCGGAAGAGCGGCGCCATCCCGGTCGGCGGGCCGTGGAGCGCAACGTTTTCTACGAACGGCACGCCGCCCAGGAGCGTGCCGCCCATCGGAAATAGCGTTCTTCTGTTTCCCTGCTCGCCTGTGACGCCCCTTCATTCCCTCCCAGTTGGTCGGGACCGGGGAGCGCGAGGGGCCGGCAGGTCCCTCGCCTGGGGGTGTGGGGGGAACCCCCACAAGACGCAGCCTGAGCTCCCGTCGCGCGAAGCGCGCCTCTGGGCGAAGCCCATGCCTTTGGGGGGCGAGGGGGCGGAGCCCCCTGGGGGCGCTGTCCGTAGCTCCTGACGCGCGAAGCGCGCCCCCGCGAAGGGCCTTGCCTTTAAGGGGCGAAGGGTCTTAGCAGGTGGTGCCGGTGGAAGGGAGCTTGCCGTTGAGTAGGTAGCCGTCGACCGTGCGCATGATGCACGAGTCGCCCGACAAGTACGCCCCGTGCCCCTCCCCCTGGTACGTCACCAGAACCCCCGTCTTGAGCTGCTCGTTGAGGCTGGTGGCCCACTGGTACGGAGTGGCCGGGTCGCCCTTGCCGCCGATGACCAGGATCGGGGCCGAGCCGGTGGCGTCGATGCGCTTGGCGTCGTTGCTGCCGGGGACCGGCCAGTGGCCGCAGATGGAGCCGGTGCCGTCGGTGGCCAGGATCGGGAAGACCGCCTTGATGCGGTCGTTGATGTTGGCGGCCTCGGCCTGGCTGGGACGTTCGGAGTTGTCGGCGCAGGTGATGGCCTGGAGGCTGGTCATCATGGTGTTGTACGTGCCGTCGGGACGGCGGCCGGTGTACAGGTCGGCCAGGGTGAGGAGGGTGCTCCCGTCGCCCTTGATCGCCGCCGAGACGCCCTGTTCCAGCGCCGGCCAGGTGGCCTTGGCGTACAGCGGGGTGATGACGGCGAGCTGGGCCAGGCCGTAGGTGAGGTCGCGGTCGCCGACCTTGAGCGGCTTGCTCTTGAGTCCGTCCAGGAAGGTCTCGACGGTGCCCTCCACGGCGGCCGGGTTCGCGCCGAGGTCGCAGCCCTGGTCCACGCAGTCCTTGGCGAACGCGGCGAACGCCTGGTCGAAGCCGGTGGCCTGGGTGACGGCCCGCTCCTCGAAGGTGACGTTCGGGTCGAAGGCGCTGTCCAGGACGAAGCGGCCGACATTCTTGGGGAACTGGGTGGCGTACACGGCGCCCAGGTGGGTGCCGTAGGAGAAGCCGATGTAGTTGAGCTTCTCGTCGCCGACGGCGGCGCGGATCAGGTCGAGGTCCTTGGCCGCGCTCACGGTGCCCACGTACGGCAGGACCTTGCCTGAGTCCTTGCTGCACGCGGCGGCGAACTCCTTGGCCATCCGGTCACCGTCGGTGGCGGAGGTGGTGGCGGCCAGCAGCTTGTCCAGTTGCCCGCCGCACTTGACGCCGGAGCTGCGGTCCACGCCGCGCGGGTCGAAGCTGACCAGGTCGTAGCGGGTGCCAAGGCTGGCGAAGGCCCGCGCGGACAGCGGCAGCATGTCCACGCCGGACGCGCCGGGGCCGCCGAAGTTGAAGACCAGCGAGCCGAGCTTGTCGCCGGTGGCCTTGATGCGGATCAGCGCCAGGTCGATCTTCTCGCCGCCGGGCTTGGCGTGGTCGAGCGGCACGGAGAGCTTGCCGCATTCGACGGACGGGTCCGGCTTGGTCGGCTTGCCGTCGAAGCCGACCAGGTCGGTGCACATGCTCCAGGTGACCTGGCCGGCGTCCTTGGCGGCGGCTCGGCTCGCCGACGAGCCGGGCGACTCGGCCGAGCTGGGCGACTCGGCTGACCCGGGTGACTCGGCTGACCCGGGCGAACCAGACGAACCGGTCGAGCCGCACCCGGCCAGGGCGATCGCGCTCACGAGTGCTGCCAACAAGGTCTTCTTCATGCTGTTAAGCATGGTTGACCGAATTTTGCCCTAGGTAGTGGGCGAAGACACCAGTTCGGGATGACTTACGGGATCGGCCGGATGTGACGAATGTCAAGTACGCCCGGGACGCCGGACGAACCAGATGCCGAAGAACCCGAAGCCGACCCCGGTCGCGCACGTCCAGATCCACCAGGTGTTCTCCGGCGCCGGACGGAAGATCAGCAGGACGACCAGAGCGACGGCCCACAAGGCGGTGCCGACGGCGACGGCCGCGGTGTCATTGGTCTTGATCGGCTCCGGGTCGGGGTGCCACTGCTGCTTCACGCGTCCAGCCTAGCTTCCAATCCAGTCTCGATCCGATTACCGACACTTTTCGCAGATCACCACAACTGTCACTCTTCGCGCGTGAGTGACACTCGTAACGCACTAGACAGTTTCTTCTCCATCTCCGCACGAGGCTCGACGATCGGCCGTGAGATCCGCGGCGGCCTGGCCACGTTCCTGACCATGGCCTACATCGTCGTGCTGAACCCGTTCATTATCGGCAACAAGCCGGACGTCGAAGGCCAGTTCATCGGCGACGGCTCGGCGGCCAACCTCACCCTGGTGGCCGCGGGCACGGCGTTCGTGGCCGGCGTCCTGACGATCCTCATGGGCCTGGTGGCCAGGGTGCCGTTCGCCATGGCGGCCGGCCTGGGGCTCAACGCCTTCGTCACCTTCAACATCGCCACGGTGATGAGCTGGGAGGAGGCGATGGGACTGGTCTTCCTCGAAGGCGTCATCATCGCCGTCCTGGTGCTCACCGGCCTGCGCACGGCGGTGTTCCACGCGATCCCGGCCCAGTTGAAGACCGCGATCAGCGTCGGCATCGGCCTGTTCATCGCGCTGATCGGGTTCGTGGACGCGGGCTTCGTCCGGCGGGTGGCCGCGGGTCCGCCGCTGGAGCTGGGGATCGGGGGCGCGCTCACGTCCTGGCCGATCTTCGTGTTCGTGATCGGCCTGCTGGTCACCGTGGTCCTGGTGGCCAGGAAGGTGAAGGGCGCGATCCTGCTCGGCATCGTGGGCTCCACCGTGCTGGCCCTGATCGTGGACTTCGTCGCCAAGCCCGGGCTCTTCGGCCCGGACAACCCCGGCGGCTTCCAGCTCAACCAGCCGAGCCAGCCGGGCCCGCTGGCCATGGAGAACCCGCTGTCGCTGTTCACCGAGTTCGACCCGTTCGGGGCGTTCGGCCGGGTCCAGGTGCTGCTCGTGGCGCTGCTCATCTTCACGCTGCTCATCACGGACTTCTTCGACACGATGGGCACGATCGTGGGCGTCGGCAAGCAGGCCGACCTGGTGGCCGAGGACGGCACGCTGCCGCGTACCAGGGAGATCCTGCTCGTCGACTCGATCGGCGCCGCCGCCGGCGGCGCGGGCTCGGTGTCGTCGAACACCACCTACGTGGAGTCGGCGGCCGGCGTCGGTGAGGGCGCGCGCACCGGCCTGGCAAGCGTGGTCACCGGTCTGCTCTTCCTGGTCGCCGTCTTCTTCGCGCCGCTGGTCAAGATCGTGCCGTACGAGGCCGCCGCGCCCGCCCTGGTCGTGGTCGGCTTCCTGATGATGACCTCGATCAGGAACATCGACTGGGACGACTACGAGGTGGCCATCCCGGCCTTCCTCACCATCGTGATCATGCCGTTCACGTACTCGATCTCCAACGGCATCGGCGCCGGGTTCATCAGCTACGTGCTGATCAAGGCGGTGCGCGGGAAGTCGCGCGAGGTGCACCCGCTGATGTGGGGCGTCGCCGGGGCGTTCCTGTTCTTCTACGCGATCGGCCCGGTCAAGATCCTGCTCGGACTCTGACCCGATCGCCTGCCGAAGCCGCTCCGGTGTACCTGCCGGGGCGGCTTCGGGGTATCAAGGAGTGAGACAAGTCTGACCTGGGGAAATATCTTGCGTGCGCGTATAGTTAGCAAAGGTAATGACTCATGCTAACCAACCCCAAGCCCAAGATGGAGCTGCGCAGCGACGCAGGCCTGGCTTCAGCCCTGCGCGTGTCGCTGGCAAGGCTGACCAGGCGCCTACGACGACAGGCGGCGGCGCACTCGCTGACGCCCACCCAGTTCGCGACGCTCGCCGCGGTGGAACGGCATTCCGGGATAACCCCCGGCGAATTGGCCGAGCTCGAGAAGGTGCAACCGCCCTCGATGACCCGCGTGATCGCCGCACTCGAGGAACGCGGCCTCATCGCCCGCTCGCCCCATCCGACCGACCGGCGTCAGGTGACCGTGACCGTGACCGAGGCCGCGCAGAAGCTGCTGAAGGAGGAGCGCCGCCGCAAGGAGGCGTGGCTGACGCAGCGGCTGAAGGAGTTGACACCCGAGGAGCGGTCGATACTCCGGCAGGCGGCGCCGATTCTGGAGAAGCTCAGCAAGATATAGAACCTGAGCAACCCAAGACCGGGATGTTCCGGTCGCTCAGAATTCGCAACTATCGCATGTTCGCGGCCGGGGGCGCGGTGTCCAACACCGGCACCTGGCTGCAGCGCACCGCCCAAGACTGGCTGGTGCTCGACCTGACCGACGTGCCCGGCGGCTCCGGGATGGGCAGCGCGGCGGCCCTCGGCACCGCGACTGCGCTGCAGTTCCTGCCTATGCTGCTGTTCGGCCTGTTCGGCGGGGTGCTCGCGGACCGTTACCCCAAGCGCCCGATCCTGGTGACGGCACAGTCGCTGATGGCCGCGCTGGCGCTCACCATCGGCGTGCTGACGATGACCGGCACCGCCCAGGTCTGGCACGTGTTCGTGATGGCGTTCCTGCTCGGGCTGATCTCCTGCGTCGAGGTGCCGACGCGGCAGGCGTTCGTGGTCGAGATGGTCGGCCGCCGCGACCTGCCGAACGCGATCGCGCTGAACAGCTCCATCTTCAACCTGGCCCGCGTGGTCGGACCGGCGCTCGCCGGGCTGCTGATCTCCATGCTGGGCGGGACCGGGCCGATCTTCCTGATCAACGCGCTGACCTTCGGCGGCGTGATCGCGAGCCTGATCTTCATGCGCAAGGCCGAGCTGCACACGGTCGAACCGCTGCCCAGGGCCAAGGGCCAGCTGCGCGAAGGGCTGCGGTACGTGCTGGAGCGCGAAGAGCTGCTCATGCCGATACTGCTGATCGCGTTCGTGTCGATGTTCGCCCAGTCGTTCTCGATGTCGATCGCGCTGATGGCCCGTGACGAGTTCGGCGCGGGGGCGTCCTCGTTCGGGCTGGCCTCCAGCACGTTCGCGGTGGGCGCGCTCGTCGGGGCGTTGCTGGCCGCGCGGCGGGTACGGCTGTCGCGCAAGGTGCTGTTCGCCGGGGCGCTCGGGTTCGGGCTGTTCCAGGCCGCCACCGGGCTCGCCCCGTTCTACCCGGCGTACCTGCTGCTGCTGATCCCCACCGGCATCGCGCTGATCACCATCAACACCGCGGCGAACGCCAGCGTCCAGCTCGCCACCTCGCCCGAGATGCGCGGTCGCGTCATGGGCATCTACATGCTGGTCTTCACCGGGGGCGCGCCGCTCGGGGCGCCGCTGATCGGCTGGCTGTCGGAGCTGGGCGGGCCGCGCACCGGCGTGGTCGTCTCCGGCGTGCTCGTGATCGTGGGCACCGGGCTCGCCGTCCTGCTCACCAGGCTGATCGCCGGACGAGCGCGGCGGACGCACCCCGTCACGGCGCGCGTGCGCCACGCGGTGACATGAGCCGGGCGCGGCGCGCGTGCGTGACGCGGTGACGTGAAGCCGGGGCGCGGCACTGGGAGAATCGGCGGGCATGAGGCTCTTCGCCGCCCTGGTGCCGCCAGCCGAGATCCTGGACGAGGTCGAGCGGGCCATCGCGCCCCACGCCGGGCAGGTGCCCGGGCTGCGCTGGTCCGACCGCGCCACCTGGCACATCACGCTGGCCTTCTACGGCGAGGTGCCCGAGGGCGCGCTGCCGGAGATGGAGGTGCGGCTGGGCCGGGCGGTACGCCGGCACACCACGCTCGACCTGGCCTTCACCGGCTTCGGCGGCTTCTCGTCGCTCCGCCGGGCCCGCTTGTTCTGGGCCGGGGTCACGGGCGACTCCATGACCCGGCTCGTCGGCTCCGTCCGCGCGGGCGGACGGCGGGCCGGGGCGGTGCAGACCGACGAGAAGAAGTTCCACCCGCACCTCACCCTGGCCCGCGCCAGGACCGACCTCGACCTGCGGGAGCTGGCCGAGTCGCTGGACGGCTTCACCGGCTCGCCGTGGCGGGCCGAGACGGTCCGGCTGTATCGCAGCCACACCGGGCCGCAGGTGAGGTACGAGTCACTCGCCGAATGGGCACTGGCACCTGTCCGGCAGGGCTAGGCTCCAGGTCGTGGACCGTCCTCGCTCCTGGTTGCTGCCCGTCGTGCTCGGCGTTCTGTTCCTGATCGTCATCGTCGGGGCCCTGCTGTCCTGACGCCGGGCCCCGAGCCCGCTCACCAGGCGTAGTCCTCCGGGGCCGTGCGGTGGCCGGGGAAGATCTCGTCGATACGGGCCAGCGCGGCCGCGTCCAGCTCGACCTCCAGGGCCCGCATCGAGCCGTCCAGCTGCTCCAGCGTGCGCGGGCCGATGATCGGCGCCGTCACCGCGGGCCGGCTCAGCAGCCAGGCCAGGGCCACGTGCGCCGGGTCCTCGCCCAGCTCGTCGCAGAACTTCTCGTACGCCTCGATCTTGTCGCGGTGCTTGTCCAGCTCCCTGACGATGTGGTCGGCGGCCGAGCGGTTCTTGTCCAGCTTGCGCAGCACGCCGCCGAGCAGGCCGCTGGCCAGCGGGCTCCACGGGATCACGCCGAGGCCGTAGTCCTCGCAGGCGGGCAGCACTTCGAGCTCGGCCGTCCGGGTCAGCAGGTTGTAGTGGCTCTGCTCGGCGACCAGGCCGAAGAAGTTCCGCCGCGCGGCGCTCTCCTGGGCCTTGGCGATGTGCCAGCCGGCGAAGTTGGACGAGCCCACGTACAGGATCTTGCCCTGCAGCCGCAGGACCTCCATGGCCTCCCAGAACTCCTCGAACGGGGTGTTCCTGTCGATGTGGTGTGCCTGGTAGACGTCGATGTAGTCGGTCTGCATGCGCTTCAGCGAGGCGTCGCAGGCGCGGCGGATGTTCAGCGCCGACAGCTTGCCCTCGTTGGGCCAGTCGCCCATCGAGCCGTAGAGCTTGGTCGCGATGACCGTCTTCTCCCGGCGTCCGCCGCCTTGGGCGAACCAGCGGCCGATGATGTTCTCCGTGACCCCCTCGCCGGTCTTCCACCCGTACACGTTTGCCGTGTCGAAGAAGTTCAGCCCCAGTTCGTGGGCCCGATCCATGATCGCGAAGGAGTCCTCCTCCGAGGTCTGCGGGCCGAAGTTCATGGTGCCGAGGCAGAGCGGACTGACCTGGAGCCCGCTGCGTCCGAGGTTGACGTAATCCATGACGTCAACCCTAAGGACCTGGAGTGCACTCCAGGCTATAGCGAAGTTCGGGAGTGGGGCATGATGGCGGCGTGGGGGAAGCAGCGGGGGGCCGGCCAGTGGCGGTGGCCGTGACTGGGGCCGTGGCTGGGGCCGTGACTGGGGCGATCGTGGTTCTGGCGGTGGGCGCGGGGCCCGCGCGGGCCGACGACGGCGGGGAGAAGCTGTTCACCTTCCGCGACTCGCGGATCACCGAGTCCAGCGGGCTGGCGGTGTCGCCGGGCCATCAGGGGGTCTACTACACGCACAACGACAGCGCCGCGGCGGCGGTCTTCTACGCGGTCGGCGGCGACGGACGAACCAGGGCGACCTTCCACGTACGCGGCGCGCAGGCCCGCGACTGGGAGGCCATGGCGGCCACCAAGGACCCGGAGACCGGGCGCGGCGTGCTCTGGTTCGCCGACATCGGTGACAACCTCGACGGCGCCTGGCCGGACATCTCCGTCTACCGGGTGGACGAGCCCGAGACGCTGCGCGACGCCACTCTGTCCGCCACCCGCTACCGCTTCAAGTACGCCGACGGCGGTCGCAACGCCGAAGGCGTCATGATCAACCCGCGGACCGGGCGGCTCTACGTGGTGTCCAAGGAGTTCGCCGGATCGGTGTACGCCGCGCCGAAGAAGCTGCGGGCCGACCGGGTGAACGTGCTGCGCAAGGTGGCCGGCGCGCCGGTCATGGCGACGGACGCGGCCTACGCCCCCGACGGCTCCTCCTACGTCATCAGGACGTACTTCTCCGCGACCCTCTACCGGCCGTCGGGCGAGACGATCAGCCGGGTGACCATGCCCGAGCTGCGGCAGGCGGAGTCGATCGCGTACACGGCGGACGGGAAGTCCCTGCTCACCGGCAGCGAGGGGGCCGGCAGCCCGGTGTACCGGGTGCCGATCCCCGACCGCGCCCGCGAGGCCGCCACGCCGAGCCCGGCGGCGGCCGCGCCCAGCGAGGACCCACCGGGCCGGGCTGCGGAGACCGCCGCCGACACGGCCTCCGGCGGTTCCGGGCTGACCGCGAAGGACGTGCTCATCTGGCTCGCGGCCGCGCTGGGCGCCACGGGTGTCATCACGTTCATCGCACGCAAGACCCGCTGACGCCCAGGCGACCGGACTCCCGGACTCCCGGGTAGGTACGCAGCCGTCAGCGGCTCACCACGGTCTCCTGCTCCACGCGCGACAGCTTCTCCGGGTTGCGCACGTAGTAGAGCCCGGCGATCAGCCCGTTCTCGACCCGCACCGCCATCACGCCGTCGAGCTCGCCGTCGAGCCGGACGATCAGCGCGGGAGCGCCGTTGACCTGCACGGGCTCCAGCGACGTCACCGCGCCGACCTTGTTCCAGCCGGCCACGAACACCCGGGCCACCCGGTCGGCCCCGACGACGGGACGCGGCAGGGCCTGCTTGACGCCGCCGCCGTCGCTCAGGGCGACGACGTCCGGGGCCAGGATGTCCAGCAGGCTCTGCAGGTCGCCGGTCTCGATCGCGCGCTGGAAGGCCGCCATCGCGCCCCGGGTCTCGGCCGCGGAGACGGCGCCGCGCGGCCGGCGGGCGGCGACGTGGGACCGCGCCCGGTGGGCGATCTGGCGCACCGCGGCCGCGTTCTTGCCGACGGCGTCGGCGATCTCGTCGTAGCCGAGGTCGAACACCTCGCGCAGCACGAACACCGCCCGCTCGGTCGGCGTGAGCGTCTCCAGAACCAGCAGCATCGCCATCGAGACGCTGTCGGCCAGCTCGACGTCCTCGGCCACGTCCGGGGTTGTCAGCAGCGGCTCGGGCAGCCAGGGCCCGACGTAGGACTCCCGGCGCCGGCCGAGCGTGCGCAGCCGGGTGAGCGCCTGCCTGGTGGTGATCTTGACCAGGTAGGCGCGGTGGTCGTGCACCGCGCCGAGGTCGACGCCCGACCACTTCAACCAGGTCTCCTGCAGCACGTCCTCGGCGTCGGCGGCCGAGCCGAGCATCTCGTAGGCGACCGTGAAGAGCAGGTTGCGGTGGGTGACGAACGCCTCGGTGGCGAGGTCGGGGCGGACGTTCTCGTCCGCGTTCCCGCCGCCGGCGTGGTCCGCAACGCCTGCCATGAGGGGCTCCTGTCTGTTCGCTCACGCACTAGAAGTGCGCTGAAGATGTTGGGCGTGGGTTCCGCTGTGGCGGTGCTGGGTTCAGACTCGATGGTATGCAGGGTAGGGCGGCCGGTGAGCCGGTCGGGCCGGATGTGTGGCAGATCTGCCGGGAGTTGATCCCCCAGGGCAGTGTGTTCGCTTTCTTGGCCGAGCACCGGCAGGCGTTGTTCCCCGAGGCGATGTTCGCCGACATGTATCCCTCGTCGAATGGGCGGCCTAGCATGCCGCCGCAGGTGCTGGCCTGCGCGGTGGTGTTGCAGGCCTTGTTCGGGGTGTCGGACTTCGAAGCGGCTCAGGAGTTGCGGTGTGACCTGCGGTGGAAGGCCGCGTGCGGGCTGGGCCTGCATGATCGGGCGTTCCATCCGTCGCTGCTGACCTACTTCCGGCGGCGGCTGGCGCGCTCGGCTGAGCCGCATCGGCTGTTCGGCCGGATGCGGGAGGTGGTGGCGGCCACCGGGGCACTGCAGGGCCGGCAGCGGCGGGCGCTGGATTCGACCGTGCTGGAAGACGCGGTGGCCACCCAGGACACGGTCACTCAGCTGATCGCTGCGATCCGGCGGGTGATCCGGGAGGTGCCCGGCGCGCAGGCGGTGGCGGCGGACTGCTGCACCGCTCACGATTACAGCGATCCGGGTAAGCCCAAGATCGCGTGGGACGATGCGCAAGCACGCGAGGATCTCGTGGATGCGCTGGTGGGTGACGCGCTGCGGCTGCTGGCCGGCCTGCCCGAGCAGGCGCTGGCCGAGCGGGCCGCCACCGCGGTCGGCCTGCTGGCTCTGGTCGCCTACCAGGACGTCGAGCCGGCACCCGGCAGTGACGGCCGGGACGGCCGCTGGCGGATCGCGCGCCGCACCGCCCACGATCGGGTGATCTCCACCATCGATCCCGAGGCCCGCCACATCCACAAGAACCGCACCCAGCACCGCGACGGCTACAAAGCGCAAGTGTCCACCGAGCCCGAGACCGGCCTGTTCACCGCCGTCGCCTTGACCCTGGGGACCGGCGCCGATCAGCACGAGGCCGTCATCGCCGAG
>NZ_JABCPZ010000007.1 GCF_013283785.1 Nonomuraea antri | reverse complement strand
GTAAAACCCAGCCCGTAAACCCAGCCCGTAAACCCAGCCCGTAAACCCACCGCGTACACGGGTGGCGACGCCGCGTATCGATCGTGTGCCCGGGGTAGGTGCCCTGTGTGCGTCCTGTCTGCCGTTTTCGCCACCGATGGGTGACGATCGAGGCCATCGGCCGGGTCGTCACCCAAAGGTGCCACGTGTGCAGCAAGACACGGGTCAGGGTCCGCTGAGCGGTCGAGGCTGAGCAGCCGAGGCTGAGCGGTCGAGACCGGTGATCAGTTCGGCGCGGGATAGGTGACGCGGCAGTTCTTGTCGGACGGTCCCAGGATGTTGGCGAGCACCGGGTTGCCGTTCTCGCCGAACTCCGCCTGGACGAACACGACCGGGTTCGCGACGCCCATCCCCCTCAGATACGCCACGCCGCGCTCGCACAGCTTGATCGCCTGCCAGGAGTTGTCCGCCGTTTCCGGCAAATCGGTATAAATGCGCAAATATCCTCCGACGGTGCGAATGTCCTTGAGCCGCTTGTTCGCCTTGTCACCGGCACCCCAGGTGGCGCGGAAGTAGTCGGCCGCCTTGCGGTCGGTGTGCGGCGACGGGCCGTCCCCCTTGTAGCCCTTCGCGTTGTAACCACTCCGCCCACCCGTTTCAGGCCGCCCGCCCGCTTCCGGCGCGCCGTCCTCCACGTAGGCGGCCACCTCGCCGGGCCCGCTCTCGGTCATGGCCTGCTGGTGCTCGGGCGCCGGTGTGCCCTGGACGGGCTCGCCCGACGGCGGCCGCGCGCCGGCGCCCGGCGCCTCGCCCTTCTTCTGCGGCTCCCGCTTGCCCGACGACGGCTGCGCCTCGGCCCGCGGCTCACCGGCCGCCGCCCGGCCCGAAGGACGCGCGGCACCGTCGGCCGCCGCCTGCCCGCCCGGCGCTCCGTGCGACGGCTCGGACTGGCGCGCCGCGCTCACCACACCGCCGGGGGCGCCGTCGTGCTGGCCGAGCAGCCCGAACAGGCCGCCGACCAGCGCCAGCACACCCGCGGACGCCCCCACCACGACGATCCGGCCGTTCACCGCCCGGCGGCGGCCATGGCGACCGGCGGCGCGACGGCGGCCCGCGGCGTGCCGTCCGCGACCCTGCCCTTCGGTCTGTGCCACCCGAGCCCCCTTGGAACGCACCACCCGGCCCAGTCACCGAGCCGAGCCGGAGGATTTCTCCCGATTGTGACAAACCGGATGGGGCAAATTCAGTCGGATGGGCAACTTCGTCTGAAGCGGCAGGGCGGCGGCCCGGCTCGCTACGGCAGGCCGGCGACGAGGTCCTGCACCGGCTTGCGCACGCCGGTGTAGAAGGGGATCTCGATGCGGGTGTGCAGGCGCGCCTCGGCGCCGCGCAGGTGACGCATCAGGTCGACGATGCGGTGCAGCTCGTCGGCCTCGAAGGCGAGCATCCACTCGAAGTCGTTGAGCGCGAAGCAGGCCACCGTGTTGGAGCGCACGTCGGGGTATTCGCGGGCCATCTGCCCGTGCTCGGCCAGCAGCTTCCTGCGCTCGGCGTCGTCGAGCAGGTACCACTCCAGCGAGCGCACGAACGGGTAGACGCACACGTACGCGCGCGGGTCCTCCTCGGCCAGGAAGGCCGGGATGTGCGACTTGTTGAACTCGGCCGGCCGGTGCAAGGCCATCGCCGACCACACGGGCTCGCTGTGCCGGCCCAGGTCGGTACGCCGGAACCGGGTGTAGACGTCCTGCAGGTCCTCAGGCGTGGGAGCGTGCCACCAGAACATGAAGTCGGCGTCGGCGCGGAAGCCGGCCACGTCGTACAGGCCCCTGGTCACCACGTCTTTGCCCGCCGCCTGCTCCAGCAGCGCCTCGACCTCGTCGCCGATGTTCTCCCTGCTGCCGAGCACCGGCTCGGTCACCTTGAACACCGACCACATGGTGTAGCGGATCACCTGGTTGAGATCGCGGGCCTTGAGCCGCGGAGCACCCTCAGTCATGCCTTCATTCTCCTCGTTGGGCAAGGTGGTCAAGAATCCGGGCGGCGGCAGTGCGCGCGGTGGAGACGCAGGCCGGGATGCCGATGCCGTCGTAGGCGGCGCCGCACACGGCCAGCCCGGGCTGGACGGCGACCGCGGCGCGCACCCTGGCCACCCGGTCCAGGTGGCCCACGTTGTACTGCGGCAGCCCGCCGCCCCAGCGCGTGACCCGGCTGTCGACCGGCAGGCCGCGGGCGCCCATCACGTCGCCCATCTCGGCGATGGCCAGCGCGACCAGCTCGTCGTCGTCACGCTGCAGCAGTTGCTCCTCGCCGATCCTGCCGATCGAGCAGCGCAGCACCACCAGGTCCTCGGTCAGGTGCGGCCACTTCACCGAGCTGAACGTGACGGCCTTGACCGGCCGGCCCTCGACCGGCGGCACCAGGTAGCCGTTGTGCCCGGGCGGCTCGGGGAAGGCGTCGAGCGGGTAGGCGAGCGTGACGACGGCCATGCTGGCGTACTCGATGCGGGCCAGCTCGCTCGCCGCCTTGGGCGCCTCGGACTTGAGCAGCCTGCTCGCGGCGGGGCCCGGCGTGGCCACGATCACCGCGTCGGCCTCGATCGTCTCTGGCCTGGGCACCGGGCCTGCCACCAGCCGCCAGCCCCGCTCGGTGCGGTGCAGCTCGCGGACGGTGACGCCGGTGCGCACGTCGGCGCCCGACGCCTTGGCCACGGCCTCGGGCAGCGTGCCGACGCCGTTCCTGAGCGTGGTGAAGACCGGCCCGGCGTCCTTCGGCGCCTCCTCGACGAGCTGCCTGGCCCCGCTGAGCAGGGAACGTTCGGAGCGGGCCAGCGCCGCCACGCGCGGCATCGTGGCCTCCAGCGACAACATGTCGGAGCGGCCCGCGTAGACGCCGCCGAGCAGCGGCTCGACCAGCCGGTCGACGATCTCGCCGCCCATCCTGGCCCGGATGTAGGCGGCCACGGACACGTCGGTGCGCACCAGCGTGGCGGGCAGGATCTGGTCGAGCGGCACCCGCAGCAGCCCGCCGGGCGAGACGATGCCGGATTTCGCCAGCTCGGCCAGGTCCGCGGGCACGCCCATGACCTGGCCCTTCGGCATCGGCCGCAGCGCGCCCCTGCTGTAGATCGCCGAGCTCGCGGTGCCGGGGAAGACCAGGTCGTCGCCCAGCCCGACCGCCTTGGCCAGCTCTTTCCCCTCGGGCCGCCGGGCCAGCATGGCCTCGGCGCCCGCGTCGACGCCGACCCCGGCGACCTCCGAGACGTGCAGCTTCCCGCCGATGCGCGGGCTGCCTTCGAGCACGGTCACTCTGATCCGCTCGCCCGCGCCCTGGCGGAGGTACCAGGCCGCGGCCAGCCCCGAGATCCCCCCGCCGATGACGACTACGTGCGCCCGATTCCCTTCCACGCCTTCTGACGCTACCGTCTCACCGGCTCGCCCACCCGCCCGGGTCGCGGTCGCGGGTGCACGACGCGTGACCCTAACGTGACGTCCGCCGTCAAACCCGGTTGATCCTCGGTCCGTCTTACGTGACATGAGGAGAATCCGGTACGGCATAGCGTTAGCCGCCTCCAGCGCGGCCCTGCTCCTGACCGCGTGCGGCGGGGGCGGCGCCTCGCTGTCGTCCGCCTCCGGCGGGGCGCCCGGCACCCCGCTCCCCGAGTCCGCCGCGGCCGCGGGGCCCCAGGCCGACCAGAACTACTCGGCCCGCGGGCACAGCGGCCTGGCGGACGACGCCGCCGCCCCGCAGAAGAAGCCGGCGGGCGTCGAGAACGTCAAGGTGGTCCGGCAGGAGCAGCGGCAGGTCATCTACACGGCCTCGCTGACCGTCCGGGCCCCGCAGGTGGGCCCCGCCGCGCAGCAGGCCAAGCAGATCGTCGTCGGGGCCGGCGGCTACCTGTCGAAGGAGGAGTCCAGCGCCGGCGAGGACAGCGAGGCCTCGGCCACGCTGGAGTTCAAGGTCCCGCCGGCCCGTTACGCCGACGTGCTCACCGCGCTGGGCAAGGTCGGCAAGCAGCTCTCGCTCAACCAGGGCACCCAGGACGTCACGCTGCAGGTCGCCGACGTCGAGAGCCGGGTGAAGTCGGCGGAGAAGTCGCTCGAATCGCTGCGTACGCTGCTCGGCAAGGCCACCACGGTGGGCCAGGTGCTGCAGGTGGAGCGGGAGATCTCCAGCCGCGAGTCGGACCTGGAGTCGCTGCAGGCCCAGCAGAAGGAGCTGGCCACGCAGGTGTCGATGGCGACCGTATCGCTGCGGCTGGTCGGGCCGGTGACGGTGGTCGAGGACCCGGCCGACGAGCCCGCGGGCTTCCTCGGCGGGCTCAAGTCGGGCTGGAGCGGGCTGGTCGCGTTCGCCAAGGAGGCCGTGACGGTGCTCGGCACGCTGCTGCCGTGGCTGATCGTCATCGTGCCGCTGATCATGCTGACGGTCTACCTGACGCGCCGTCGTCGCCGCCGCGCGCGCCCCGGCCCGGGCGGCTCGGGCGGGCCCGGCGGACCCGGCGGTCCTGGCGGCCCCGACGGGCCTGGCCAGGGGCCGGCCCGGTCGGCCGCCGATCCCGTCTCCGTGTGACGGCTAGCCCCGGCCGTGCTCGTGCACCAGGTCGGTCAGGCGCTTGAGCTGGTCGGGGTCGGTCGAGGGCAGCACGCCGTGCCCCAGGTTGAACACGTGGCCCTCGGCCGACTCGCCGCGCCGCAGGATCTCCAGCGCCTTGCGCTCGACGACCTCCCAGGGCGCGAGCAGGATGGCCGGGTCGAGGTTGCCCTGCAGCGCCTTGCCGGGGCCGACCCGGCGGGCGGCCTCGTCGAGTGGCACCCGCCAGTCGACGCCGACGACGTCGGCCCCGGCTTCGCCGAGCACGCCGAGCAGCTCGCCGGTGCCGACGCCGAAGTGGATGCGCGGCACGTCCGGCTGGATGCCCTCGAAGATGCGGCGGGTGTGCGGCAGGATGAACTCGCGGTATTCGGCGGGGGCGACCGCGCCCACCCACGAGTCGAAGAGCTGGATCGCCGAGGCCCCGGCCGCCACCTGGATGCGCAGGTGCGCGAGGACGATGTCGGTCAGCCGGCCCATCAGCGCGTGCCACAGCTCGGGCTCGCCGTACATCATGGCCTTGGTGCGGTCGTGGTTCTTGGACGGGCCGCCCTCGATCAGGTACGAGCCGAGCGTGAACGGCGCTCCGGCGAACCCGATCAGCGGCGTGCCGCCAAGCTCGCCGACCAGCGCCTGGATGGCCTCGGTGACGTACGGCAGGTCGCCGGGCTCCAGCGGGCGCAGCGCGTCGAGGCCGGCGGCGTCGCGGATCGGCTGGGCCACCACCGGGCCGACGCCCGGCTTGATGTCGAGGTCGACGCCGATGGCCTTGAGCGGCACCACGATGTCGCTGAAGAAGATGGCCGCGTCGACGCCGTAGCGGCGGACGGGCTGCATGGTGATCTCGACGATCAGCTCCGGCGTCGCGCACGCGGTCAGCATGGGCACACCCTCGCGCACCTTCAGGTATTCGGGCAGCGAGCGGCCGGCCTGGCGCATGTACCAGACCGGGGTGTGCGGGACGGGCTGGCGTCGGCAGGCGCGCAGGAACGCGGAGTCGGCGAGGTTCACCCTCCAAGGGTGCCATGGCCGTGGGTCGCCCCCGACACCGGCGCGAGGTGTCGGAAAAATATGCATTGGAGACCCAAAATCATGATCAGATAGGCCGATGAAGGTTTACCGGTCTGCCCGCCATCGGCGTCACCTGCGGGTCGAACGCTTGCCATGGGTCGCCAGAGAGCCGGTCTCGGCTGGACCAAATGTTCGCCAAGCCACCGCGCGGCACCGATTCACCGACCACTTTCAGGACACGCCGAGCGCGATGCGGGGAATTGTCAGCGGCTCGTGCCAACGTCGGAGCCACGACCCGAAGAAAGGCCGCAGTGCGATGACAAGGGCGATGAGCGCGTTGTGGAGTTCCCCGGAGCACCGCAGTGACTACTGTGCTTCCTGCGCCGGCGAGCGGCTGTTCGAGCAGCCGCCCTGCCTCGACGGGCACGAAACGGGCCAGTGCCCCGAGTGGGCCTGCCTCGAATGCGGCCACGCGATCCTGCTCGGCCTGGCCGAGTCCGTCCGACCGGTCCGCCAGCTGGTTACGGCAGCGGCTTGATCTTCAAGGATGAGCACCCCCGTGGTCCCCTTCCGTCCACCTTCGACCTACGCTTCGGCTATGACCCTCGGTGACCAGCCGCCGCCGCCCGCCGCGTTCACGCGTGCCGTGGAGAGCCTGCGGCCGGCCGAGGTCAGGCCGGAGATCGAGCTCGAGGACCTGCCCGCGCCGCAGCGGCTGGCGCCGTACTCGGCCGCCATCGGCGCGTCCGTCTACCGCGACGACGACGAGCTGGCGGTCGGCAGGCTGATCCTGCTCTACGACCCCGACGGCCAGCGCGGCTGGGAGGGCCCCTTCAGGCTCGTGGCCTACGTCCGGGCCGACATGGAGCCGGAGATCACCTCCGACCCGCTGCTCGGGCCCGTCGCCTGGAGCTGGCTGACCGAGGCTCTCGACGCGCATCAAGCCGACTACTCCGCCGCCGGCGGTACCGTGACTAGAGCCGTGTCCGAGGGGTTCGGCAACAAGGCCGAAGACCCGGTCACCACCGAGCTCGAACTGCGGGCCTCGTGGTCTCCGGCCCAGGAGGACCTCTCCGGCCATGTCGCCGCCTGGTGCGACCTCATGTGCCTGGCGGCGGGGATCCCGCCGCTCCCACCGGACGTGGCAGCCCTGCCCCGCCGACGTGATGATCCGGAGAGTGACCGAACGAAGTGAGGGCACAAGTCAACACAGCACATACGTCATGAGGCCGGTGAACTCGTGACAGAAGAACGTACCGTCGTGCCACTGCTCGAACCGAGCGAGGGCATTCCGCCGGTCATCGCCGACGCCGACGCGCTCGCGCGCACGGTGGAGTCCTTCGCGGCCGGCTCCGGCCCGGTGGCCGTCGACGCCGAGCGCGCCTCCGGCTACCGCTACGGCAACCGCGCCTACCTGGTGCAGTTGCGCCGCGCCGGCGCGGGCACGGCGCTGATCGACCCGATCGCCTGCCCCGATCTGTCCGCGCTCGACGCGGCGGTGGCCGAGGCGGAGATCGTGCTGCACGCCGCGTCCCAGGACCTGCCGTGCCTGATGGAGGTCGGCTTCAAGCCGCGCACGATGTTCGACACCGAGCTGGCCGGCCGCCTGCTCGGCTACGAGCGCGTGGGCCTGGGCACGATGGTCGAGACCGTGCTCGGGCTCCGGCTGGAGAAGGGCCATTCGGCCGCCGACTGGTCCACCAGGCCGCTGCCCGAAGACTGGCTGCGTTACGCGGCGCTCGACGTCGAGGTGCTGGTGGAGCTGCGTGACGTGCTCCACCGGGAGCTGGACGAGAGCGGCAAGCTGGAGTGGGCGCGCGAGGAGTTCGCCGCCGTGCTCGGCACCCCGCCGCCGGCGCCCAGGTCCGATCCGTGGCGGCGCACGTCCGGCATCCACAAGGTGCGCAACGTGCGCGCGCTGGCGATCGTGCGCGAGCTGTGGACGATGCGCGACCGCATCGCCCGCGAGAACGACCTGGCCCCCGGCCGGGTGCTGCCCGACGCCGCGATCGTCACCGCCGCGCTGGAGGGCCCGCGCACCAAGAAGGCGCTGACCGAGATCTCGGCCTTCACCGGCCGCAGCGCCCGCAGGCACATGGGCGACTGGCTCGCCGCGGTCACCCGCGCCCGCCAGCTCCCCGACGGCCAGCTCCCGCAGCCGAGCACGGCCGGCGAGGGCCCGCCGCCGCCGAACCGGTGGGCCGACCGCGATCCGGCGGCCGCCAAGCGGCTGGCCGCGGCCAGGGCGGTGGTGGCCGCGCTCGCCGAGGAACACCACATGCCCACGGAGAACCTGCTGCAGCCCGACGCGGTGCGCAGGCTCACCTGGGAGCCGCCGGCGCAGATCACCGGCGAGAGCGTGACCGAGCGGCTGCGCGAGCTGGGCGCCAGGCGCTGGCAGCTCTCGCTGACCGCGCATGCCCTGGCCAAGGCGTTGTCCCGGCTGGGCAACGAGCTCTGATCGCGGCGGCCACGGGCCGGGCCGCGCCACTTGACGTGTTCAGTGGCGCGGTCGTACCGTTCGGGAAAGCGCTTTCCCCGAAAGGAATCCCATGAGCGTGCGCACCATCGGCGTCGTGATGAACGGCGTCACCGGCCGGATGGGCTACCGCCAGCACCTGGTCCGCTCCGTCCTGGCCATCAACGAGCAGGGCGGCGTCGCGCTCTCCGACGGCTCCAGGGTGAAGCTCAACCCCGTCCTCGTCGGGCGCAACGCCGACAAGCTCGCCGACCTGGCGGCCAGGCACGGGATCGCGGACTTCACCACCGACCTCGACGCCGCGCTCGCCGACGACGCCAACCTGATCTACTTCGACGCCCAGGTCACCACCGCCCGGGTGCAGGCCGTGCTCAAGGCCATCGACGCGGGCAAGCACATCTACGCCGAGAAGCCCACGGCCGAGTCGGTGCAGGAGGCCGTCGCGCTGGCCGAGGCCGCCGCCGCCAAGGGCGTCAAGAACGGCGTCGTGCAGGACAAGCTCTTCCTGCCCGGCCTGCTCAAGCTGAAGCGGCTGATCGACGGCGGCTTCTTCGGTCAGATCCTGTCGGTGCGCGGCGAGTTCGGCTACTGGGTGTTCGAGGGCGACTGGCAGGAGGCGCAGCGCCCGTCCTGGAACTACCGGGCCGAGGACGGCGGCGGCATCGTGCTCGACATGTTCCCGCACTGGCACTACGTGCTGGAGAACCTGTTCGGCCGGGTCGAGTCCGTCTACGCCAAGGCCGTCACGCACATCCCCGCCCGCGTGGACGAGCAGGGCAAGCCGTACGACGCCACCGCCGACGACGCCGCGTACGGGATCTTCGAGCTCGAAGGCGGCGTGATCGCGCAGATCAACTCCTCCTGGACGGTCCGCGTCAACCGCGACGAACTGGTGGAGTTCCAGGTGGACGGCACGCACGGCAGCGCCGTCGCCGGCCTGCGCAACTGCCGCGCCCAGTCGCGCGCCACCACCCCGAAGCCGGTCTGGAACCCCGACCTGCCGGTCACCGCCCGCTTCCGCGACGACTGGCAGGAAGTGCCGGACAACGCCGAGTTCGACAACGGGTTCAAGATCCAGTGGGAGATGTTCGTCCGGCACGTGCTGGAGGACGCGCCGTTCCCGAACGACTTCGCCTCGGGGGCCCGCGGCGTGCAGCTGGCCGAGCTGGGCCTGCGCTCGTCGGCCGAGGGCCGCAGGATCGAGGTGCCGGCGCTGTGAGAATCGACCTGCCCGGCGGCGCGTACGAGCTGCGCGACCCGGTGACCTGGCCGGTGCTCGACACCCCGGCCACGAGCCGGGTGGTCTACGCGGCGGCGCACGTGGTGGCCGACCCGCTCGGCGACAACACGCCGGGCTCCCCCGCCGCCGTCGACTGGGACGCCACGCTGGCCTTCCGTCACCACCTGTGGCGGCACGGACTGCGCGTGGCCGACGCCATGGACACCGCCCAGCGCAACATGGGCCTGGACTGGGCCGCGACCAAGGAGCTGATCACGCGCAGCGCCGCCGAGGCCCGCGCTTTCGGCGACCCGGCGCGGCTGGTGGCCTGCGGCGCGGGCACCGACCACGCGCCGGGCGCGGCCGACCTGTCCACGATCACCGCCGCGTACGCCGAGCAGATCGAGACCGTGCAGGCGGCCGGCGCGGGCGTGATCGTCATGGCCTCGCGCCAGCTCGCCCGCGCCGCCACCGGGCCCGCCGACTACCACCAGGTGTACGGCAAGCTGTTCGGGCTGGCCGAGCGGCCGGTGATCCTGCACTGGCTGGGCGAGATGTTCGACCCGCAGCTGGCCGGATACTGGGGCTCGCGCGACGTCGCGGCGGCCACCGACTCGTTCCTGGAGCTGATCCACGCCCACGCCGGGATGGTCGACGGCGTGAAGGTGTCGCTGCTGGACGAGGAGCACGAGATCGGCCTGCGCGCCGCGCTGCCGGCCGGGGTCAGGCTGTACACCGGCGACGACTTCAACTACCCGTCGCTGATCAAGTCCGGCTCGCACGCGCTGCTGGGCATCTTCGACGCGATCGCCCCGGCCGCGGCCGCCGCGCTGCACGTGCTGGACGCGGCCGAGTCCGCCTGCGACGAGGCCGGCCGCGAGCGGCTGCTGGCCGAGTACGACGCCATCCTGGCCCCCACGGTCGCCCTGTCGCGGAAGATCTTCGAGACGCCGACCTACCACTACAAGACCGGCATCGTGTTCCTGGCCTGGCTGAACGGCCACCAGGACGCGTTCGCGATGGTCAACGGCGCCCAGTCGGCGCGGTCGCTGACGCACCTGGCCGAGGTGTTCCGCCTGGCCGACCAGGCCGGGCTGCTGGCCGACCAGGAGCTGGCCGTGCGCCGGATGCGGGCCCTGCTGGCGGTGCACGGGCTATGAGTCTGTCGCTGAACCAGTGGACCACCCGCAGGTGGTCGGTCGCCGAGGCGGTCGACGGCTGCGTGCGTCACGGCCTGGAGGCGGTCGGGCTGTGGCGGGAGAAGGTGGCCGAGCAGGGCCTGGCCGAGAGCGTCAAGCTGGTGCGCGCGGCCGGGCTGCGGGTGTCATCGCTGTGCCGTGGCGGCTTCCTGACCGCGGGCGGGCTGCCAGGCGAGGAGGGCCGGCAGGCGTTCGCCGCCGCGCTCGACGACAACCGGCGCGCCATCGACGAGGCCGCCGAGCTGGACGCGGCCTGCCTGGTGCTGGTCGTCGGCGGGCTGCCCGGGGTCAAGCCGGGCGAGCCGCTGCCCGCCGGCTTCACCCGCGACGTCGGCGCGGCGCGCGAGCGTGTGGCCGAGGCGCTGTCGGTGCTCGCGCCGTACGCCGGCGAGCGCGGGGTCAGGCTGGCCCTGGAGCCGCTGCACCCGATCTACTGCCCGGACCGGGCGGTGCTGTCCACGCTCGGCCAGGCGCTCGACCTGAGCCTGGCGTACCCGGGCGAGCAGGTCGGCGTGGTGGTCGACACCTTCCACGTGTGGTGGGACCCGCGCCTGTTCGACGACATCGCCAGGGCCGGCGACAGGATCGCCTCCTACCAGGTGTGCGACTACCTGCACCCGCTGCCCGCCGACGTGCTGCTCGGCCGGGGCATGATGGGCGACGGCGTGATCGACTTCGCGCCGATCACCCGGGCGGTGCTGGCGGCCGGCTACACCGGCGACATCGAGGTGGAGATCTTCAACGCCGACGTCTGGGCCGCCGACCCCGACGACGTGCTCGCCACCATGAAGACCCGCTACGCCGAAGTGGTGCTCTGAGCCCGCTCAGAGCAGGCCGCGTTCCAGCGCGGCCACCACCGCGGCGGCCCGGTTGTCGACGCCGAGCTTGGCGAAGACGTGCTTGAGATGGGTCTTCACGGTGGTCTCGCTGATCAGCAGGGCGCGGGCGACCTCCTTGTTGGCCGCGCCCCTGGCGATCAGCCTGAGCACCTCCAGCTCGCGCGGGCTGGGCGTGCCGCCCCGCTCCGGCGCCAGGCCGTCCATCAGCCTGGACGTGATCGCGGGCGCGAGCACCCGCCCGCCCGCGGCGGCCGTGCGCACGGCCTGGTGCAGGGTCTCCCGTGGCGCGTCCTTGAGCAGGTAGCCGGCCACGCCCGCGGCCAGCGCGCGCGAGACGTCCGCGTCGGTGTCGTAGGTGGTCAGCACGATGACGCGGATCCCCGGATGGGTGGCGTGCAGGCGCTCGATGGCGCCGACGCCGTCGAGCCCGGGCATGCGCAGGTCCATCAGCACGACCTCGGGCCGCTCGGCGCGCGCCCGGGCGAGCGCCTCGTGGCCGTCGCCCGCCTCGGCCACCACCGCGATGTCGGGCACGCCGTCGAACATGCCGCGCAGCCCGTCGCGGACCACCGGGTGGTCGTCGACGATCATCAGGCGCAGGGGATGCTCAGGCACAACGCGGTCCCTTCGCCCGGGGTGGACTCCACGATCACCGTACCGCCGGAGCGCTCGGCCCGTTCGCGCATCGCGACCAGCCCGTAGCCGCCGGCCGCGGCGCCGGGGTCGAAGCCGGCGCCGTCGTCCAGCACGTCCAGCGTGACCTGGTCGTCCATGTACGACAGGGTGAGCGCGGCCCGTCCGGCCTTGGCGTGTTTGGCCACGTTGGCGAGCGCTTCCTGGGCGGCGCGCAGCACGGTCGTCTCCACCTCCCTGGGCAGCCGGCGCGGCTCGCCGTCGACCGCGACCGACACCGGGACGCCGATGCCGTCGCTCCAGCGCTCGGCGACGGCCGACAGCGCCTCGGGCAGCTCGGCGTGTTCCAGCGGCTCTGGCCGCAGCGCCTCGACCGAGCGCCTGGCCTCGTTGAGGCTCTCGCGGGCCAGCCGCTTGGCCACCGCGATGCGCGCGCGTACCGCCTCCGGCTCGGCGCCGGCCTGCTCGGCGGCCTCCAGTTGCGTGATGATGCCGCTGAAGCCCTGGGCGAGGGTGTCGTGGATCTCCCTGGCCAGCCTGGCCCGCTCCTCCAGCGTGCCCACCGTCCTGGCCTGCTCGCCGTGCTTGACGAGGGCCTGCACGAACGTCCCCATGACGATGACCAGCGCGAAGTTCCCGGCCAGCACCGCCAGCACGACCGGCTGGCGGACGGCCTCCTCGATCCGCCCGCTCGCCTGGGCGGCCACCAGCACGAGCAGCACCGCCCCGACGTGCCCCCACCGGTACGGCAGCATCACGTACGGCAGCGCCACCATGCCGAACACCATGATCTCGAACAGCGGGTCGCGCGAGATGAGCACGAACAGCAGCCCGAGCAGCACCAGCAGGTGCCAGCCCATCGGGTGCAGCCGTTCGAGCAGGCCGGGCCGGCGCGCCACGAACCAGCCGTACCAGGCGGCGATCACGGCGAGCGCGCCGACCGTGACGGGATCGGGGCCGAGCCGCAGCACGGACACCGTGGCCGCGAGCCCGAGGCAGCCGTAGAACAGCAGGTGGAAGGCGCGTAACCAGCCCGACTCCGACATCTGTCGATCACTCCCAACGGAACAGCGCCGCCGCCACGGCCGTGCTCACCACGATTATCCCGGCCAGGATCAGCAGCGGCGTCGCCGTGGGCGCGCCGAACCAGCTCTCACGCAGCGCGGTCACGCCCTGGCTGAGCGGCAGGTAGTCGCCGATCCTGCGCAGCGGCTCCGGCAGCCCCTCGCGCGGGATGGCCGCGCCGGCCAGGAAGATCATCGGGAACATGACCAGCATGCCCAGCAGGTCCGCGACCCTGCCGCGGGGCGCGATGGCGGCGATCACGAAGCCGATGGCGCAGCACGTCAGCGCGCACAACACGAACGACAGCGCCAGCATCAGCGGATGCGCGGGCAGGTCCACGCCGAACGCCAGCACCCCGGTGCCCACCACGATGAGCGACCCGGCCAGCCCCATCACGAGCTGCGCCACCACCTGCCCGGCGAGCAGCGCGAACGGCGAGACCGGCGTGGTGGCCAGGCGGCGCAGCACCTTGCGTTCCCGGTAGGTGGCCATGATGCCGGGCAGCGCGGCGATGCCGCCGATGGCCAGGATCATCGCCATGTAGCTGGGCACGAAGATGTCCAGCCGGTCGTTGCCGCTGTTCAGCACGAGCAGCATCATCGGGAAGGCCACCATGAAGAACAGGCTGCCCGGGTCTCTGGCCAGCAGCGTCAGCTCCGCGAGCGACAGGCGGGCGATCGCCTTCATCGGACGCCTCCCTCGGCCAGCGCGAGGTAGGCCTGCTCGAACGAGCCGGTGCCGGTCCGCTCGACGAGCTCGCGCGGGGTGCCGAGCGCCACGATGCGGCCGTGGCCGAACACCGCGACCCGGTCGCACAGCTCCTCGGCCTCGTCCATGAAGTGGCTGACCAGCACGGCGGTGGTGCCCGACGCCTTGAGATCGCCGATCAGCGTCCACGTCTCGCGGCGGGCGACCGGGTCGAGCCCGGTGGTCAGCTCGTCGAGCACGACCAGCTCCGGCCGGCCCACCAGGGCCAGCGCGAGCTGCAGCCGCTGCTTCTGCCCGCCCGACAGGTCGCCGAACGCCTTGTTGCGCAGCGGCGCCAGGCCCCAGCGCTCCAGCACCGCCCGCCAGTCGTCAGGACTGTCGTAGAAGGCCGCGAACAGCCGCAGCGCCTCGGCGACGCGCAGCCTGTCGGGCAGCTCGCTCTCCTGCAACTGCACGCCGACCCGCTGGGCGAGCCGACGCCGCCGCGCCGCCGGGTCCAGGCCGAGCACGCGCACGCTCCCGCTGTCGGGGCTGCGCAGCCCGGTCAGGCATTGCACGGTGGTGGTCTTGCCCGCGCCGTTGTGCCCCACGATCCCGAACGTCTCACCCGCCGCCACCGTGAACGACACGCCGTCCACCGCCCGGGTCCCGCCGTAGCTCTTGTGGAGGTCCTCGACCTCTATCGCCGTCATGCCTTCGAGCCTCCCGGCGGACGGGCGCGGGCGGCATCACCCGGGTGGACGCCGGGCATCCCTCATCCGGAGGACCCCTCTTCGACCACCGTCACGGTGCCCGCCGCGCCGTTGACCGTGATCTCCTGCCCGGTGGTGACGCGGTGCGTGGCGTCCGGCACGCCCACGACAGCCGGGATCCCGTACTCGCGGGCCACCACCGCGCCGTGCGACATCGCGCCGCCCATCTCCATCACCAGGCCGCCGGCCGTGAGGAACAGCGGAGTCCAGCCCGGGTCGGTCGACGGGCACACCAGGATCTCGCCGGGCTCCAGGTGGGCGCCGACCGGGTCGAGCACCACCCGCGCCGGGCCGGTGACCGTGCCCGCGGAGGCGGCCGTGCCGGTCAGCGCTCCCTCCTGCGCCGCCGTGGAGCGCGACTCGGGCTCGGTGCCGTCAGAGAGCATCACCCGGGGCACGTGCCTGCGCCGCGACTCCCGCTCGTACGCCGCCCGCCGCTCGGCCACCAGGCCACGCAGGTCGCCGCCGCCGGGCAGCGCGGCCCGCGCCTCGTCCAGGCCGAGGAAGAACACGTCGTGAGCGGACTCGATCACCCCGGCCGACACCAGGTGCTCCCCCACCACCAGCAGGCTGCGCCGCACCCCGGCGAGGATCTTGACCGCGTAGAACTTGGGCAGCTCCCTGATGCCCACCAGCTTCCTGGTCCGGCCGAGCGCGAAGCGCACGACCGCCGCGCGCAGCCTGCCCTTGCGCCCGGCCAGCGCCGCCACCCGGTCGATCGCCGCCTCGGCCGCGACCGCGCCCTTGGCGAACAGCACGTCGGGCGCCAGGTCGCCGCCGCCGTCCAGGCGCAGGTAGTTGGCCAGGACGCCGAGCAGGTGCGCCGGGTTCTCCGACCAGCGCGGCAGGCCCAGGTCGATCTCGGCCACGCCGCGGTGGCCGTACTCGGCCAGGAACGCGGCGATCTCCCGCTGGGCGCCGGGCGGCAGCTCGCCCGCCTGGTAGCGGCGGGTCAGCTCGGTCACCGGCTCGCTCAGGAACGGCTCGGGCTCGATGCGCCCGGCCAGCGCCCACAGCCGCAGGTCCATCTCGGTGGTCGGGTTGCCGGGGACGCTGCGCAGGACGTCCTGCATGTCGGCGATGGGCACCCCGGACAGCCGGGACGCCAGCGCGAACAGCGCGTACCCGGTGATCGCGACCGGCATGATCGAGATGATGATCGGAAAGGTGCCGTGGATCATGCGGATCGCGTGGTCCAGCCGTTCGGCCGGGGTGGCGGTGGCGGGCAGCGCGAGCCGGGCGTCCAGTTCAGCGCCGAGCCTGCGGGTGCGGGCGAGCGCGCGGTCGGGGCGGGTCAGCGCCTGCAAGGCGCGCGACGGCGCGTGGATGCGTCCCAGGAAGCGCCTGACCTTGGCCGCCACCGGCCGGCGGGCGGTGTGGATCAGCGACAGCCGCGGGTCGTCGAACAGCTCACGCATGATGCCGACGGCGCGGGCCTCGCCCAGCGCGAGCGCGCGCGGCAGGATCGCCCGGCCCGCCCGGCTGCGCACGGCCGTGGTGATGTCGAACCACACCCGCTGCCCGGACACCGCCATGAACGGCGCCCCGTCCAGCGGGTCCGCGGGGCCGTGGCCGAACAGGCCGGCCGCGCCCGCGGTGATCAGCCGGAACGCCGACAGCCCGGCCGGGGTGAGCGGGCCCATCACGCCCTGGGCGACGTTGAGCGAGAAGTAGACGCGCAGGCCCGGCCTGGTGGTCTCGGGCAGTGGATACAGGGTGGTGATCGGCCTGGCCTGGGTCAGCCAGAGGCGGCCTTCGGCGTCCACGGCCCATTCGGTGTCCTGCGGCGCGCCGTAGTGCTCCTCGACGCGGGCGCCGAGCGCGGCCAGGTCGAGCACCTGCCGGTCGGTCAGGCAGAGCCCGTCGTGGTTGGCCTGGCGGCGTTCGGTGCCGCCGCCGGGGAGCGCGTGGATGCTCAGCAGCTTGTCACCGGCGTGGCGTTCGCGGATCCTGCCGTCGCCGACGATGAAGCGGTCCGGGTTGACCGCGCCGGACACGACGGCCTCGCCGAGCCCGGGCGCGGCGTCGATGACGACCTCGCGGCGGGTGCCCGTCACCGGGTTCGCGGTGAACATCACCCCGGCCGCCGTGGCGTCCACCATCACCTGGACGACCACCGCGAGTCGCACCACCGCGTGGTCGATGCCGTTGGACTCGCGGTAGGCGACCGCGCGGTCGGTCCACAGCGAGGCCCAGCAGCGGCGGACGGCGTCGATCAGCGCGTCGGGGCCGACCACGTTGAGATAGGTGTCCTGCTGGCCGGCGAAGCTGGCGAACGGCAGGTCCTCGGCGGTGGCCGACGACCGCACCGCGACCGGGACGTCGTCGCCGAGCGCGGCGTAGGCCTTCAGGACCGCCTCGCGCACCTGCGGGGGGACGGGGGTTTCCAGGAGCCGGCGCCTGGCCTCGGCCGCGAACGCGTTCCCGCCGTCGGGGGCCGGGGTCCCGTGGAGTGAGGAGGGCGGGGTGGTGTGGGCGGCGATGAGGGCGGCGAGTCCGGCCTGGTCGGCGGCCTGGCGGTAGGCGTCGGTGGTGAGCGCCCAGCCGGGTGGCACCGGCAGCCCCGCCCTGGTCAGCTCGCCGAGGTTGGCGGCCTTGCCACCGACCTCGGCGAGCATCCCGCCGTCGATCTCGGAGAAGTCCAGTGCCGTTGTCATCGTCGGTACCCCCGCCGTTCAGCGTCCTGTCACGAGTCTCACGCTTTCACGGCAAGAATTCAACACCCGATGAACAATCCCCCGACGAACGCGGTCACCACGCCAGGGGCGTCCCGTCCAGGTCCCAGGCCGGGTCGACGGGCACGTCCAGGGCGGCCAGCGCGGTCGGGGCGACGTCCACCAGCCGGGGCTCCCCGAGCGGGCGCCCGCCCAGGTCCTCGCCGAGGCGGGCGGCGATGACGAACACCGTGCGCTCGGCGTCGGAGGTGCCGCCGTGGCCGCCGGCGTCGACGTGGCCGTGGTCGGTGGTGATCAGCACGGTCCAGCGCTCCCCCGCGTACGACGCCCGCCCCCGGACCGCGTCGAGCAGGCGGCCCAGGTAGGCGTCCTGGGTCAGCAGCGCGGCGGTGTACTCGGGGCACAGCGGCCCGAGCTCGTGCGCCACCTCGTCGGTGTCGCCCAGGTAGACGAACGTGAGGTCGGGGTCGTCCTGGGCCAGGTGCCGCTCGGCGGCCTCGGCGATCTGCTTGTCGCAGGTGGCGAACGTGAGCGCGAACCCGTCGAGCACGTGCCGGTGGTCGATGGAGCGGCTGAAGGCGCCGTTCTCGTCGAGTGCGGCCCAGGAGAAGAAGGCGGAGGTGAACAGGTCGGGGCGGGCCGCCTTGGCCCGGGTCAAGAAGTCCGGATATTTCGTGTACTGGGGCGCGTAGAAGCCGTTGTCCACGACGCCGTGCTTGTCCGGCCAGACCCCGGTGGCGATGGACGACCATCCGGGACCGGAGTCGGTGCGCGACCTGATCGTCCGCACCGTCCCGTCGTCGCGGGAGAGGGCGAGCTCGGGCACCACCTCGCCGGCGGACTCGGTGCGCGGGGCGTCGGGCTCGCCGTAGGGGAGCTTGCTGGTGCCGTACGCGCCGGCGGACATCAGCCCGCCCAGCACGGGCGCGCCTGCGGCGGCGATGCGGTCGAAGCGCAGGCCGTCCATGCCGACGACGAGCACCTTGTTTCTCAACTCGGGCATTCCCCTATCTAAGCGCCGAAAGCCCTAGGCGCTGAACCGCCGCACCCACTCGGCCGCCCCCGGCAGGATCTCCTCGACCGGCGCCACCCGCGGATACCAGGTGCGTTCCCACTCCAGGGACACCCAGCCGTCGTAGCCGGCCGAACGCAGCAGCTCGCCTGCCTCGTCCAGCGGCACCGCGCCCGTCCAGAGCGGCACCGGCGTGGTGTCGTCGGCCGAGACGGCGTCCTTGACCTGGACGTAGGCCAGCGTGGGCGCGAGCGCGGCGAGCGTGTCGGCCGGGGATTCGCCGTTGCGCCACGGGTGCAGCAGGTCCCAGAGCGCGCCGGTGGTGCCGGGGCAGCCGGCCTCGGCCAGCAGCCCGGCCACGGCCGCGCCGGTCGCCATGAGGTCGTGCGTCTCGACGAGCACGCGCCGGCCGAGGTCGGCGGCCTCGCCGGAGACGGCCTTGAGCCTGCGCGCGCCGATCGCCGGGTCGTCGCCGCGCGGGAACACCCGGACGCCAGGAGCGCCGAGGTCGGCGGCCAGGCGCAGGTCGGCGAGGAGCGCGTCGACGACCGGTTCGTCCGGCCCAGGCTCACAGATGCGGACATATCCGGCGACGGCGGAAATTTCTAGACCGGCCCGCTCCACCCGCTCGCGCACCGACCGCCGCTCGCCGGCGCTCAGGCCGGTGTGCACGCCCGTGTCGGGGTGCAGCCGCAGCTCCAGCCCCTGGCACCCGTGCCCGGCCGCGATCTCGATCGCCCGGTCGAGCCCCTCGCCGGGCAACCCGAGCGTGCTGAGCGCCAGCTTCACGCCGTCCTCCGTCTCGCCGCGTCGGTCATGCCAGTCTCCGTACGCTCTCCCGCAGGACGACCTCGCCGGCCACCCGCTCGACCACCGGCTCGTCGCCGTCGGCCAAGGCCAGTTCCAGGGCCCGCGCCCCCATGTCCGTGAGCGGCAGCCGTACGGTGGTCAGCGCGGGCACCTGGTCACGCAGCGTGACGATGTCGTCGAACCCGGCCACCGAGACGTCCTCGGGCACCCGCACGCCACGCTCCCTGTAGGCGGCCAGCGCGCCCACCGCCATCACGTCGTTGACCGCGAACACGCAGGTGGCGTCCCCGGTCTGGGCGGCGGCCGCGTGCCCGCCGTCGCGGTCGAACGGCCCGTGGACCACCCGCGGCGCGGGCAGCCCCAGCTCCTCGACGGCCGCGACGAACCCGGCGCACCGGTCGGCCGCCGTCATGAGGTGCGGCGGGCCGGCGAGCACGGCGAACCTGGTGTGCCCGAGCCCGGCCAGCGAGCGGGCCAGCGCCGCCGCGCCCTCCCGGTTGGCCGGGGCCACGGTGTCGACGTCGAGCAGGTCCTGGCCCACGCAGGCCACCCGGCCGCCGCCGGAGCGGTATCTGGCCAGTTCGGCGCGGAGCCGGTCGGTCACGTCAGGATCGGAGACGCGCGAGCCGGCCAGCAGCACCGCGCGCACCCGCTGGGCGTGCAGCGTGGCCACGTAGGCGATCTCCTGCTCCGGGTCGCGATGTGTGGTGCCCACCATGACCAGCAGCTTCTCCGTGGCCGCCGCGCGCATCGCCCCGTCGGCCAGCGCCGCGAAGTACGGGTCGGTCAGGTCGTGGACGACGATCCCGATGACGTTCGCGGCGCCCCGCGCCAGGGTCTGAGCGGCGATGTTGGCCCGGTAGCCCAGCTCGTCGGCGGCCCGCTCGACGCGCGACCGCAACGCCGCGCCCACCTGGCGCGTGCTGCCGTTGAGCACGCGCGAGGCGGTGGCGAGCGAGACGCCCGCCTGCTTGGCGACGTCTTCCAGCGTGACCACGAGACCTCCCCGGAAAGCGGTTTCCAGTGTGCCATACGCGCACTGCCCGGCACGCGCGGACCGGCGCCGGTCTCCGCATCCTTACATGCTCACCAGGGGAACAGGATGTCCAGCAGCCCGCCGCCCTTCTTGCTCTCCGACGGGGTGGGCGCGGGGGCCTGGGTGGTCGGCGCCGGGGCCTGCGAGGTGGGCTGGCCGGCCGGCTGCTTGGTCGGCGGCTTCGTCGCGGGCTGCTCGGTCGCCTTCTCCTCGTTCTTGACGCCCTGCGGCTCGCCGCCCGCGTCCTGCATCTCGCCCTCGATGTCGCGCGTGGGCTGGGCGGTGGGCTTGACGGGCGCGGCGGTGCGCGTGGCCGACGGCCGGGTGGTGGGCACCCGCGTCGGACGCACGCGCGTCGCGGTCGGAGTGGGGGTTACGGTCGCTGACCCGGTCGGTGGGACCGCGCCCGAATCGGTGGGTTCCGGCAGGACCGCGTCGGGCTCGACGGGCACGGAATCGGCCGGCGACGACACCCGCTCGGCGCTCGCGCAGCGGCCGCCCCCGCACGGGTCATCGGACGACGTGCCGGTCAGCAGCCAGCCCGCGCCGACGCCCACCAGCACCACCGTGGCCGCGGCCAGCACCAGCACCCGGGCACGCCGGCGCACCTCCCGGTCCGCGCCCGAGCGCCGGCCGGTCAGGTCGTCTCCGTCGTCGGTCCAGCCCGAGCCGAGGAAGCCGCGGCGGGTCCTGTCCGGCTCGTCGTCGAGCGTGGACTCGTAGCCCTGGTCGAGCGGCAGGTAGCCGGGCTCCTCGACGGCATGCGGGCCGCTGTCCGAGCGCAGGTCGGCGTCGGAACGCAGGTCGGCGTCGGTGTACGGGTCGCCGTCCGAGCGCGGGTCCGCGTCGGTGTACGGGTCGGTGGCGGAGCGCAGCTCGGCGTACGGGTCGGCGTCGGCGTACGGGTCGGCGTACAGGTCGGCGTCGTGGCGGGGCTCGTCGAGCCCGTCGGCGGACGCGTCCGCGGCGCCCCCGCCGGTGGCTCCCGCCGCCGCCGCGTCCAGGGCGGCGAACGCGTGGTGCGGGCCACTGGCCGGGTCGGAGTATCGCGTCGCGCCCAGCACGTCGTGCGGGTCGCCGGCCTCGCCCGCGCCGCCCTGCGCGCCGCCCTGCGTGCCCTGGTCAGGGGGAAGGATGTACGTCCCGTTGGGCGAGACCTGGATGGCCGGCTGCTCGTCGGTGTCCTCGGTGCTCCAGCGCGGGGACAGCACGTCTCCGGTCATCGTCGGATCTAACGACCTCCCCTGCCCATCCTCGTACGGCCTGTCGTTCTCGTCGCGCGACACGATGAACCCTTCTCGTTCGAATACGGAACGCGACCTTTCCTAACAGAATCGACCACCACTTGTCCGGAAATTTCACATGTTTTCCTAAAGTCACGCTGCGTCACATTCGCCGAACCAGCGTTCGAGTGCGGCCCGCAGCGGATGGCCGGTGGCCTCGGAGGTCCACGCCACGTACCCGTCCGGCCTGATCAGCAGCGCGTCGGCGGGATGCGCGGCGCTCGCGCGCACCACGTCCACCCGGCCGGCCCAGCCCGCCGCCTCGGCCACCAGGTCGTCGCGGCCGGCCAGGTCGAGCAACAGCGGCCGGCCCGCCCGCAGCAGCTCCACCAGCGTGACCGGGCCGTCGCCGGTCTTCAGCTCCAGGTCCACGGCCATCCGCCCGGCTCCCGGCACGCCCACGTCGTAGGCGGTGCGCACGCCGCTGATCATGCCGCTCAGGTGCTCGTTGACCTCGTCGAAGCGCATCAGCTCGGCGAACAGCTCGCGCAGCGGGTCGACCGCGGGGTCGGGGTTCGCCAGCGCGGTCTGCGCGCGCACGTTCCACAACACCCGGGCGCCCACCGGGTGCCGCTCGGCGTGGTAGCTGTCGAGCAGGCCGGCCGGCGCGTGCCCCCGCACCTCGGCGGCCAGTTTCCAGCCCAGGTTGAACGCGTCCTCGAGCCCGGTGTTCAGGCCCTGGCCGCCCCACGGGAAGTGCACGTGCGCGGCGTCGCCGGCCAGCAGCACCCGGCCCGCGCGGTACGTCTCGGCCTGCAGCGCGGCGTCGCCGTACCTGGACAGGGCGCCCGGGTCGGCCATCGGGACCGGCCGGTCCAGGATGTGTTCGGCCGCCGCGCGCAGCTCGTCCAGGGTGACCGGGGCCTGCCGGTCGGCGTGCGGGGCGCGGAAGTCGTAGGTGGTGACGCGGCTGTGCCCGGCCGGGTTCAGCCAGACGATGATCCAGCCTCGCGGGGTGCGGGTGTAGCCGGGCGGCACGCCGTACGGGTCGAGCAGGCGTACGTCGCCCATGAGCGCGGCGACCCCGGCGGGCGTGCCGGTGAACGGGATGCCCGCCGCCGTGCGCACCGTGCTGCGCGCGCCGTCCGCGCCGACGACGTAGCGCGCGGCCAGTTCGCGCCCGTTGACCGTGAGCACCACGTGGTCGTCGTGCTGGACCAGCCCGGTGACCTCCTGCCCGCGCCTGATCTCCGCGCCGAGCGCGGCGGCGCGGCGGGCGAAGACCTGCTCGGCCCAGGACTGCGGGCTGCCCACGATGCTGACGCCCTCCTGCGCCACCGCGCCCAGGTCGAGCCCGAACATGCCGGAGAAGTGGAAGCTCACGCTGCCCGTGCTCGACCGGCCGACCGCGCCGAGCAGGCCGCGCCGGTCGAGGCTCTGCGCGGTGCGCGCGTGCAGCGTGCCCGCCTTGGACTCGCCCGACGGCATCGCCAGCCGTTCGAGCACCACCGGCCTGACTCCCTGCAGGGCCAGCTCGGCGGCCAGCAGCAGGCCCACGGGGCCGCCGCCGGCGATCGCGACGTCGTACATCACAGCTCCTTCTCGCAGGTGGACGTGCGTCTCAGACGAGCGCGGGCGCGGCCGCGCGCCGCCTGGCGAAGGTGAGTGCCACTCCGGTGCCGAGCAGCATCCCCGCCGCCGCGATGAACACCGCGGTACGCAGGCCGGTTGCGAGCGCCGGGCCGCTCGCGTGTCCCAGCCCGCCGGCGGCCACCAGCACCGCCAGTCCGAGTGCCGAGCCGACCTGCAGCGCGGTGGAGGCCAGGCCGGAGGCCACGCCCTGCTCGCCGTCGGCGACCCCGGTGGCCGCCGCGATCCACATGCCGGTCCAGGTGAGCCCCTGGCTGACGCCCATGACGACGATGCCGGGCAGGACGCCGGCGTACGAGCCGTCCGCGGCCACGCCGAACGCCAGCAGCGCGGTGCCCGCGGCGCCGCCGACCGTGCCGATGAGCAGCGTGGCGCGCATGCCGATCCGGCCCGCGAGCCGCCCGCCGAGCTGCGTCCCGAGCGCGATCAGCAGCGCGGGCACCAGGAACGCCAGCCCGGTCGCCACCGCGCCGTAGCCGAGCACGTTCTGGAAGTAGACGGTCAGGAAGTACGGCAACGCGTTGAACGTGGCGCCGAAGACCAGGATGACGGCGATGGCCGAGCTCAGGCTGCGGTTGCCGAGCAGGCGCGGCGGCATGAGCGGGTCGGCGCCGCGCCTCTCGACCGCGAGGAACGCGGCCAGCAACGCGGCCGCCAGCACGACGCCGACCAGGATCGGCGCGGACGTCCAGCCGGACTCGGGGCCCTGGATGAGCGCGTAGGCGAGCAGGCTCACCCCGGCGGTGGCCAGCACCGCGCCCGGCAGGTCGAAGCGGCGGCCGCGGGCGCGCGGGCCGTCGGCGGGGATCAGCAGGTAGGCGCCGGCGATCGCCAGCGCGGCCAGCGGCACGTTGACGTAGAAGACCGCCTGCCAGCCCCACGCGCCGGTCAGCAGCCCGCCGAGCAGCGAGCCGAGCGCCAGCCCGCTCGCGCCCGCGCCGCTCCACACGCCGAGCGCCCTGTTGCGCGCGGCCCCCTCCTCGAACCTGGTGTTGACCAGCGCCAGGGTGGCGGGGAAGAGCAACGCGCCGCCCAGGCCCTGCACCGCGCGCGCGGCGACGAGCAGCCCTTGGCTGCCGGCCAGCCCGCCGGCCAGCGACGAGATCGCGAACAGCGCCAGCGCCGCCACGAACATCCGCCGGTGCCCCAGCAGGTCGGCCGCCCGGCCGCCGAGCAGCAGGAAACCGCCGTACGAGACGGCGTACGCGCTGGCCACCCATTGCAGGGTCTGCGCGGAGAAGCCGAGATCTCGCCCGATGTCGGGCAGCGCCACGAAGACGATGAAGAAGTCGAGTGCGGTGATGAGCTGGGAAAGCGCCAGCAACGCGAGGGTCCAACCCGGACGATATGTCACGATCTCTCACTTACGATAGTTCGGGAAATTCGTACGGTTCGAGATACTCGTACAGTTGTCGGCCGTTCGTCAAATCACTGTCCGGGACATGCGTACAATCGGAGCATGCTGCACCCGTCACGCGACCAGATCAACCTGCTGGACGTGCTCGCGGCGCTCGGCCACCCCGTGCGCGCCCAGATCGTGCGCGCGCTGAGCTCGGGCGAAGAGCGGTTCTGCGGCTCGATCGTGCCCGGCGTGCCCAAGTCGACGCTGACCACGCACTGGCGGGTGCTGCGCGAGGCCGGCGTGATCTACCAGCGGCCGGAGGGGCGCAAGCAGTTCATCACGCTGCGCGCCGACGACCTCAACGCCCGCTTCCCCGGCCTGCTCGACCTGCTCATGACCGCCGAACTCTGACGCCGCCCAGGCCCCGCCACTCAAGCCCCGCCGCCGGGTCCGGATCTCAGGTGCGGCCGCTCAGGTGCCCGCGAGTCCTTCGGCCAGGGCGTCGAGTGCCGCCTTGACGCGTTCCACGCTCACCCCGCACTCCCGCAGCCGGTAGGCCAGCAGCGGCGCGGCGAGCGGCGCGAGCAGCGCGTCGGCCAGGCTGGAGGTGTCGGCGCCCGGCTTCACCTGGGCGAGCAGCATCGCCACGTGGGCGTGGTGCGCCTGGTAGGCCCCGCTGAAGCGGGCGAACGCGCCCGCGGTCTCGGCCATGAGCAGCAGGTCGAGTTGCGCCACCGTCCTGTCGGTCAGGGCGTGCAGGAACGCGCGCAGCCGGGCGGCGGGCGGCGCGCCCGGGCCCAGCGGCGGCGGCCCCTCCAGGAACGCGGCCTGGAGCTCGCGCTCCCGCTGGTCGATGAGCGCGTACGCGAGCCCCGACCGGTCGCCGAAGCGCCGGTAGAGCGTGCCGACCCCGACCCCGGCCGCCGCGGCCACCTCGGCCATCGACAGCCCTGACACGCCGTGCTCGGCCACGATGCCGGCCGCCGCGGCGAGGATCTTCGCCCGGTTTCGCGCCGCGTCGGTGCGCTCGCGTTTCACACGGTCCATCCTCCCATCACTTGCGAACCGGAATGGATTCCGCTTAGTCTCCCCTAAGCGGAACCCATTCCGATTAGGGGAGACAACCATGACACGCAAGGTCGCCTTGGTCACCGGTGGCAGCAGGGGCATCGGCGCGGCCATCGCCCGCCGCCTGGCCGCCGACGGTTTCGACGTGGCCATCACCTACGCCCAGGCGCGCGACCGGGCCGAGGCCGTGGCCAAGGACATCGAGGCGGCCGGCGGCCGGTCGCTGGTCCTGCGCATGGCGGCGGCGGACCCGGCCGAGCCGGTCGCCGCCGTCGAGCGGACGGTCGCCGCGCTGGGCGGCATCGACGTGCTGGTGAGCAACGCGGGCATCGCGCCGTACGGGCCGCTGGAGGAGGTGACGCCGGCGGAGGTGGACACGACGCTGGCGGTGCACGCGCGGGCCTCGTTCGTGCTGGCGCAGGCCGCGGCGCGGCACCTGAGCGCGGACGGCAGGATCGTGGTGATCGGCAGCAGCCTCGCCGAACGCGTGCCCTACCCGGGCTGGACGCTGTACGCGATGAGCAAGGCGGCGCTCGGCGGGCTGGTCAAGGGCCTGGCCCGCGACCTCGGCCCGCGCGGCATCACCGCCAACCTGGTCACCCCCGGCTCCACCGACACCGAGATGAACCCGGCCGACAGCCCGGAGGCCGACGGCGAGCGCGCCTACACCGCGCTCGGCCGGTACTGCTCGCCCGAGGACATCGCGGCCACCGTCGCGCACCTGGCCGGCCCGGGCGGGCGCAACATCACCGGCGCCACCATCCCGGTGGACGCGGGCGTGACCGCCTGACGGGCAGGCGGGAACGGGACCGTCCGGGCGGGTAGGCAGAAAGATGTAGGCGGGGTTCGGCCCGCAGCAGGATGCCCGGCGCCGGCGCCGGCGGCATCCTCGGTGAGGTGACCATCGGCCTGCTGCTCGCCCTGGCCGCTCTCGCGCTGGTCGACAGCACCAGCTTCGGCACCCTGGGCATCCCCGTCTACCTGCTGCTCGCCTCGGAGCGTGCGCAGACGCCCCGGCTGCTGATCTATCTGGCCACCGTGGCCGGGTTCTACTTCCTGGTCGGCGTGGCGCTCATGCTCGGGCTCTCCACCCTGCTGGAGCACTTCGGCGAGGCATTGCGCAGCACACCGGCGTACTGGGCGCAGTTCGCGCTCGGCGCGGGGCTGTTCGCGCTGAGCTACCAGGTCGACCCCAAGCGGCGCGCGAAGCTGGGCAAGCCGGCGCACCGCTTCGAGCCGCGCGTCGGCGGCCCGCGGGTGATGGTGGCGCTGGCGCTCACCGCGGGGCTGCTCGAGGTGGCCACGATGATGCCTTACCTGGCCGCCGTCGGCATCATGACCACCTCGGAGCTGCCCGCCGGGCAGTGGGTGCCGGTGCTGGGCGGCTACGTGCTGGTCATGATCCTGCCCCCGCTGGCGCTGCTCGCGCTGCGGGCCGTGGCCAGGTCCTGGCTGGAGCCGAAGCTGGAGCGGCTACGCGCGTGGATGACCAAGCACACGGCGAACGCCGTCAGCTGGACGCTGGCCATCGCCGGCGTCCTGCTGGCACTCAACGCGCTGCCGCACCTCGCACCCTGAACCGCCCTGAGCCACCCCGAGTCGCCCTGAGTCGCCCTGGGTCGTCCCGAGCCGTCCTGAGTCTCACAGGCAGGGGTTGGTCTTCGCGTCCACGACCTTGTCCTTCTGCGAGTCCGGGATCACCGACAGCACCCGCACGCCGGGCCAGTCCGTGCCGATGACGAGCTGGATGATCGGCCCGGTCGGCGCCTTGCCCGCCGACTTGGCCCCGCCGTCCGGCTGGTACGGCTCGCTGGTCAGCGGCTTGACCTTGCCCGCCACCGGGGTGCGCTTGTCCTTCGACAGCCTGGCCGCCACGGCGTCGCCGTAGGCCGAGCCCTCGGTGTCCTTCTTGGCGTAGCGGATGGCCGTAGTGTCGGTCTTGGCCACGTTGCCGACGCTGGTCACCACGAAACCCTGGGCGGCCAGCTCGGCGGCGACCTGACCGGCCTTGCCGGCCTCGCCGGTGCCGTTCAGCACCTGGACCCTGACCTGCTCGTGCTCGATCTTCGGCGCCGGGCTGGCGCCGGGGCTGGCCTGGACGGTGACCTCGACGTCGTTCCTGACCCGCTCGAAGAACTCCTTGGCCTCGGCGGCCCTGAACTGGACCCGGTTCTTGTCCTGCGGGTACGCCTCGACCGGCACCGTGACGCCCTTGAGCTCCTTGACGCTCATGCCCTTGACGCTGTTGGCGATGTCGAACATGCGGGTGAGCGACAGGTCGTCGTCCACCTCCACCGCCTTGACCGCGGCCCGCAGGAAGGCGTCGAGCCTGCCCGGGTCGGTCAGCAGGCCGCCGTCGGTGACCTTCTGCATCACCTTGGTGAGGAAGACCTGCTGGCGGGTGATGCGGCTGAGGTCGCTGCCGTCGCCGAGCGCGTAGCGGGTGCGGACGTAGCCCAGCGCCTGCTCGCCCTTCACCACGTGCTTGCCCGCCGGGAGCACCAGCTTGGCCTTGGGGTCGTTGACCGGCTTGGGCAGGCAGATCTCGATGCCGCCGATGGCGTCCACGATGCCCTTGAACCCGGTGAAGTCGACCTTGACGTAGTGGTTGATGCGAATGCCGGTGATCGCCTCGATGGTCCGCCAGGTGCACTCGATGCCGCCGTCGTTGAAGGCGGAGTTGATCTGGCGCAGCCCGGACGGGATCGTGCCACCGCCGGGCCGGTTGCACAGGGGGATCAGCACCATCGAGTCACGCGGGAAGCTGATCATGGTGGCCTTGTCGCGGTTCGGCGACAGGTGCAGCAGCATGATCGTGTCGGTGCGCTCGCCCAGATGCTGCGACTGCGGGCCGTACTTCTTGTTGTCGCCCACGCGCGAGTCCGACCCGACGAGCAGGACGTTCAGCGCCCCGGTGTCCGGCGGCCGGCTCTTGCCGGGGTCGACCGGCTTGCGGGTGATGTCGTCGGCGAGGCTGCGGTAGTAGACGTACCCGCCGAGGCTGACGGCCACCAGCAGCACGGTCAGCACGATGGCCACCCAGCCCACCGGCGTCAGCGGCCCGCCGCGGCGACGCGGCGCGCGACGCCTCGGCGCGGGCGGAACTCCCCGGCGCTGAACAGCGACGTCCCGGTAATCGCTCACGCAGGCCCTTTCACCCGAAGATCACCGCGCAGCATACTCAGAAACCGACGTTTCATGGCATGTTGTCAAAATGTTAGCGCGGGAATGGACAGCGAGGGCTCCATCCAAACCGCGCGAATCAGGGGCATCGCTACCGACCGTGACGCCATCATGACCTCATGCTCTCGACCGAGACCCCTCCACTCCCGGGCGCGCGAGCGGTGGCCGCGCTGCGCGCCGGCGCCAGGTCCGCGCGCAGGACCGCGCTCACCACGCTCTGCGTGTCACTCGCCCTGCTGTCATCCGCCCAGGTGCTCGCCGACCGGGCGCCCACCAGGGAGGAGACGCTGCCGCTCGCCGTACTCGCCCTGGTGGTCTTCGTGCTCGCGCTGCCCACACTGGCGCTCACCCAGGCGATCTGGGGGCTGCGCATGCGGGCGGTGCGCCGCCGCGAGCGCGAACTGTACGCCGTGCCGCCGCGCGAGCGCGGGCGCACGGCGGGCCGGCTCGGCATGGCCGCGGGCTGGGCGCTCGTCGTGCTGCTCGGGGGCACGCTGCCGCGCCTGTTCCGCGACGCCGCCGCCTACGGCATCGCGGCCGCACTTACCTGGGCGACCGAAGTCCTCACCCTCGCGACAGCCGCCGCCGGGGTGTCATTCCTTCTCTGGTGGGCACGTGACGCGCTGGGGATGCTGGCGCGTGCGAGGCGTTCGGGTGGATCACCTGGCGATCCTTGGGATCCCGGACGGGGCACGCGCCCAAGAGGGGGCGCGGCGCTCTGGACGGGCGCGGCCGTAGCGGTCGCCGCCCTGCTCGGAGCCCGCGCCCACCTCTGGGAGCCGGCGACGGGCGTGATCTACGCGCTGCTCACCGCCGCCCTCGTCCTGGGAGTAGTTACCGGCGAGTAGCATAGGCGCGGAAACCATCCAGCAACGAGGAGCGAATCCGTGCCTTCCTCTCGTGACGTCGTGTTCGTCGACGGCGTGCGCACGCCTTTCGGCAGGTCAGGGCCGAAGGGGCTGTATGCGGAAACCCGCGCGGACGACCTGGTCGTCCGCGTCATCCGCGAGCTCATCAGGCGCAACCCCAACCTGCCGCCTGAGCGGGTGGACGAGGTCGCGATCGCCGCGACCACGCAGATCGGCGACCAGGGCCTGACCATCGGCCGGTCGGCCGCGGTGCTGGCCGGGCTGCCCAAGAGCGTGCCCGGCTACGCGATCGACCGCATGTGCGCGGGCGCGATGACCGCGGTGACCACGGTCGCGGGCGGCATCGCGTTCGGCGCGTACGACGTGGCCATCGCGGGCGGCGTCGAGCACATGGGCAGGCACCCGATGGGCGAGGGCGTCGACCCCAACCCGCGTTTCCTGTCGGAGAAGCTGGTCGACCCGAGCGCCCTGGTCATGGGCATGACGGCGGAGAACCTGCACGACCGCTACCCGTCGATCGGCAAGGAGCGGGCCGACGCGTACGCGGTGCTGTCGCAGGAGAAGGTGGCCAAGGCGTACGCCGACGGCAAGATCCAGCCCGACCTGGTGCCCACCGCGATCAGGACGGCGGAGAAGGGCTGGGGCCTGGCGGTCGAGGACGAGGCGCCCCGACCCGGCACCACGATGGAGGCGCTGAGCGCGCTCAAGACGCCGTTCCGCCCGCACGGCAACGTGACGGCGGGCAACTCCTCGGGCATCAACGACGGCGCCACCGGCTGTATCGTCGCGGCCGCCGACGTCGCCGCCGAGCTGGGCCTGACGCCGAAGATGCGGCTCGTCTCCTACGCGTTCGCCGGTGTCGACCCCGAGGTCATGGGCGTCGGCCCGATCCCGTCGACCGAGCGGGCGCTGCGCCTGGCCGGGCTGTCCATCGAGGACATCGGCCTGTTCGAGATCAACGAGGCGTTCGCCGTGCAGGTGCTGGCCTTCCTGGAGCACTTCGGCATCGCCGACGACGACCCGCGGGTCAACCCGTACGGCGGCGCGATCGCCTTCGGCCACCCGCTGGCCTCCTCGGGCGTGCGGCTGATGACGCAGCTCGCGCGGCAGTTCGGCGAGCGTCCCGACGTGCGGTACGGCATCACCACCATGTGCGTCGGCATGGGCATGGGCGGCACTGTGATCTGGGAGAACCTGGCATGAGTGACATCGAGACCTGGCGCTCGCTGCTGAGCGCGAAGGACACCGGCGAGGTCGTCACCAAGGCGCTGGTGCGCGATGTGACGCTGCCCGGCGGCGCCGGCACGATGGCGCTGATCACCCTGGACAACGGCTTCGACCACACCAAGCCGAACACGTTCGGGCCGCAGGGCCTGCTGGCGCTGAACGACGCGCTCGACGCGATCGCGGCCCGCACGGACCTGGCGGCGGTCGGCGTGACCGGCAAGCCGTTCATCTTCGGCGTGGGCGCGGACCTCAAGGGCGCGGCCACGGTGGCCTCCCGCGAGGAGGCGCTGGCCATCGGCGCGCTGGGACACCACGTGTTCAGGCGGCTGGGCGAGCTGGCGGTGCCGTCGTTCGCGTTCGTCAACGGCGCGGCCATGGGCGGCGGCCTGGAGATCGCGCTGCACTGCACCTACCGGACGATCTCGGCCGGCGTGCCCGCGGTCGCGCTGCCCGAGTGCTTCCTCGGCCTGGTGCCCGGCTGGGGCGGCACGCAGCTGCTCCCCCGCCTGATCGGCCCGGCGAACGCGATCAAGCTGATCATCGAGAACCCGCTGGCCCAGAACCGGATGATCAAGGGGAAGCAGGCGTTCGAGCTGGGCGTCGCCGACGCGCTGTTCGAGCCGGCCGACTTCCTGGAGGAGTCGCTGCGCTGGGCGTCCCGGGTGCTGAGCGGCGAGGTCGCGATCGAGCGGCAGAGCTTCGACGGCTGGGCCAAGGCCGTCGGCGACGCGCGCTTCCTGGTGGACATGAAGCTGCGCGGCGCCTCCCCCGCCCCCTACCGGGCGCTCGACCTGATCGCCCTGGCCGAGACGGCCTCGCGTGACGAGGGCTTCGCGGCCGAGGACGAGGCGCTGGCCGACCTGCTGATGAGCGACGAGCTGCGGGCCGGTCTCTACTCCTTCGACCTGGTGCAGCGCCGGGCCAAGCGGCCCGCGGGCGCGCCCGACAAGGCGCTGGCGCGCAAGGTCACCAAGGTCGGCGTGGTGGGCGCGGGCCTGATGGCCTCGCAGATGGCGCTGCTGTTCGCGCGCCGCCTGGAGGTGCCGGTCGTGCTGACCGACCTCGACCAGGCGCGGCTGGACAAGGGCGTCGGGTACGTGCACGCCGAGGTCGACAAGCTGCTCGGCAAGGGCCGCGTGTCCGCCGACCAGGCGAACCGGCTCAAGGCGCTGGTGACCGGGTCGCTGACCAAGGACGCCTTCGCCGACGCCGACTTCGTCATCGAGGCGGTCTTCGAGGACCTGGCGGTCAAGAAGCAGGTCTTCGCCGAGGTGGAGGCCGTGGTCTCGGCCGGGTGCGTGCTGGCCACCAACACCTCGTCGCTGTCGCTGACCGAAATGGGCGCGGACCTGGCGCACCCGGAGCGGCTGGTCGGCTTCCACTTCTTCAATCCGGTCGCGGTCATGCCGCTGCTGGAGATCATCAAGGGCGCGGCCACCGACGACGCCACGCTGGCCACCGCCTTCGCCGTCGGCAAGTCGCTGCGCAAGTCGTCGGTGCTGGTCAAGGACGCTCCGGCGTTCGTGGTCAACCGGCTGCTGACCCGGTTCATGGGCGAGGTCATCGCGGCCGTGGACGAGGGCACACCGCTGGAGACGGCCGAGCACTCGCTCGACGGGCTCGGCCTGCCGATGACGCCGTTCGCGCTGCTGCAGCTGGTCGGCCCGGCGGTCGGCCTGCACGTGGCCGAGACGCTGCACGCGGCCTTCCCCGGCCGGTTCGGCGTGTCGGAGAACATGGGCAAGCTGGTCGCCTCGGGCAAGCCGGGCGTCTACCGTCCGGACTTCTCGCTGGATGAGGAGGCGGTGGCGCTGTTCGCGGGCGGCACCCCGCCATCCGCTGGGCCGTCAACGGCCGAGCAGGTGCGCGAGCGGGTGCTGCGGGCGCTGTCCGAGGAGGTGCGGATCATGCTCGACGAGGGCGTGGTCGCGGCGGCCGAGGACATCGACCTGTGCATGATCCTGGGCGCCGGCTGGCCGTTCCACCTGGGCGGGATCACCCCGTACCTGGACAGGACCGGCTACGCCGAGCCGCGCTTCCTCGCGCCGGGCGTGGCGTCCTTGCCTGCTTGACGCGGGCTTTGCCCGGGTGACCCTCGTTCGTGACTTCCGCCTCCGTAGCGTGTGGTGCCGTCCCACGAACGGAGAGTAATCATGATGAGATCACTCAGCACCCTCGCGCTCTGTGGAGCCTTCGTGTTCGCGGCGGCGTCCCCTCCCGCGATCGCGGCGGCCGAGCCCAAGGCCAAGCTCAAGGTCGTCGTCGCGGTGAAGAACGGAACCACGAAGACGGACTGGCTCTACTGCAACCCCGACGGCGGCACCCACCCGGCCGCCAAGGCGGCGTGCGGGCTGCTGCGCAAGGCGAAGGGCGACCCGGCCAAGGTCAACGTCAACCCCCGGCCGGTCTGCACGAAGGAGCTCACGCCGCACGCCGTCGTCGTGGCGGGCATGTGGCGCGGCAAGCCGGTGCGGTACGCCACGATCTTCGGCAACGAGTGCCTGATGAAGGCGCGCACCGGGGCGCTGCTCTCGCTCTGAGCGAGGTCTTCTCCTGAGGGGATGGGCTTCACGCCCATCCCCTCGGTCGTGTCAGCAGGTGAATCTGGCCGCCGCCCAGTCTCCGTGGTCGCCGGCGTTGCCGTTGCCGGCGTCCTCCAGGACGAGGTCCACGTACTGGGCGCCCTTGAGGTCGGCGGTGACCTCGACGGGGGCCGAGGCGCCCGTCAGGGTGCCCGAGCGGTAGACCTGCTCGCCGTCGGCGACGACCGCGAAGACCACCGAGCCGTAGCCGGGGATCTCGTCGTCGACGCCGATCGTGGCGGTGAAGGACGTGCAGGCGCCGCCCAGGAAGTACGACACGGTGGACTTGGCGTGCGCGCCGAGGCCCTTGTCGTGGACGACGCCGCCCAGGGTGAGCGGACGGCCGTCGCCGGCGCCGCTCTCGCCGTTGCTGCGGTCCTTCTCGACCGGGCCCCAGCCGTTGGTGGCCGACAGCCACGGGTGGTCGGAGGCCCAGACCTGGCCCTTGGGCGGGGCGGGCAGGGTGAGGGTGGCGGTGGTGGCGGCGAACACGTGCACGGCCCCGTTGTCCGGCATCGTCACCGCAACCACCTTCTTTTCCGGATTTATCCGGACTTGCTGGTAGAAGATGCGGTAATCGGTGGTCGGGTATTGGTTGGGGCCGGTCGCGGTGTTCTTGCCCTTGTGGGAGAAGGCCACCTTGGAGCCGTACGCGGCCGGGTCGAGGCAGCACCAGTTGGCGAACCCGAGCGTGGCCGTGCCCGTCGAGCCGTCCTCGTAGTGCACGGTCAGCGGGCCCGACGCCGAGCCGCTGGTGCCGGTGCCGAGGAAGGCCAGGTGGTTGCCCTGGCCGGTGAGCGCGATCGTCTGGCCCTGACCGGCCACGTTGTCCGGCTTGCCGGCCTCGGCGGACGGCCAGGTGAACGCGACGCCCTGAGCCGTCACACTCGCGCCAGGCGTCAGCCCGATCGCGGCCAGCTTCTGCCGCGAGAAGCTGGAGCCGCCGCCGTCGATGTTCCCCTTCGTGGTGTCGGCGTCGTCGCTGCCGCCCACGTTGTTGAACGCCGCCGCCAGCGACCTGTACGGCACCCGCGACGCCAGCGCCGCGGTGACCTCCTGCCGGTCGACGTGCGCCCGGTACGACCCGGTCGCGATCAGCGTCACCGCGCCCGGCGTCGCCTCGTCCGGCACCCGGACCTCGACCTGCCTGGTCACGGACTTTCCGTCGAGCACGATGCCCGCGTTCACCGCGGCCGGGGCCGTCCAGCCGTCGGGCACGGTGAGGCCCAGCTCGACGCCGCGCGCCGGCAGCCCGGTCCGGTTGGTGAAGGTGACCGGCACGGTCACCGACGTGGCCGGCGTCATCAGCGCGGGCAGCTCGGCCGTCAGCGTGACGTCGGTGTCGCCGGGGAACAGCCCGCCGACCACGCCCGCGCCGACCAGTTCCAGTTCGGCGGAGCCGGTGGCGGCCACGGCCGGGATGCGGGCCTTGACCAGCGTGCCGTCGGCGTACCAGCCGGTCTGGCCGCTCTCGTAGGCGGCCTTGCCGATCTTCGCCAGCGGGCGCTTGCCGTGCAGGATCACGGCGGGCGCGCGCCCGGTGTGCACGTTCAGCTCGTACGGCCGCGCGGCCGGCTTGCCGGCGTACGCGCCCTCGATCGGCCCGATGCCGATCCTGACGGTGCCGACGCCCTTGTCCGGGGCGTCGACGGTGAAGCGCTGCGTGGCGCTCTGGCCGGCCGCGTACGCCCTGGTCCTGCCGTCGTCGGCGTACAGGTCGAAGGACGAGTCGCCGAGCGGGTAGACGTCCAGGGTCAGCGGGTCCTCGGCCCTGACCTCGGAGTGGTTGTTGATGCCCGCCTTGTACATGGGCACGATCGCCCCGGCCCGGACGAACACCGGCAGCGTGTCCAGCGGCGCGTGGTAGCCGTTCAGCGTGGCCGGGCCGTTGTGCACCTTGCCGGTCCAGTAGTCGACCCAGCGGCCTTCCGGCAGGTAGATGCCGTCGCGTACGTCGCCGGGCCGGTAGACGGGCGCGACCAGGAAGTCGCGGCCGGCCAGGAACTGGTCCTTGAGGTTCCAGGTGGCCTTGTCCGCCGGATATTCCATGACCAGGGCGCGGTTGACCGGAGCGCCGGTCCTGTGCGCCTGCGCGGCGTAGGTGTAGAGATAGGGCAGCAGCCGCTCGCGCAGCTTGAGGTACTTGCGGTTGATCGAGGTGTACGGCTCGCCCTGCGTCCACGGCTGCTTGTCCTTGGCGGCCCAGCCGGACATCGACATGAGCACCGGGCTGAACGCCTTCCACTGCAGGTCACGCGTGTACGACGGGCCCGAGCCGCCGAAGATGCCGTCGATGTCGCCGGCCGTGAACGGCATGCCGGACAGCCCGGCGCCGGTGATGGCCGGGATCTGCCAGCGGATCGCGTCGAGCGTGCCGTAGTGGTCGCCGGTCCACTGCACCGCGCAGCGCTGCGACCCGGCCCAGCCCTCGACCATCCAGACGAAGCCGCGGGCGTCGGAGTGCTGCTCGATGCCCTGGTCGGCGGTGTCGCAGGCGGTCAGCGCGTGCCGGTAGCCGGCGCCGACCCAGGCCACGTCGAGCTTGCGCACGCGCACCCCGGCCTCCTTGACCTCCCACTCCTGGTTGGTCAGCGCCCGCTGGGTCCACAGGCCCATCTCGATGCCGCGCTGGCGCAGCGCGTCGCCGGTCTCCTTGAGCTGCTGGTACTCGCAGCCGTAGCCATCGTTGACCAGCATCCAGCCGCGCGGCATGTCGTGGTCCAGGTAGCCCTGGGCGACCTTGACCGCGTCGGGGGTGGTCCACTTGGCCGGGTTCCTGGTGCCGGTGTAGGTCGGGCTGGAGTGGTTGTAGCAGTCGGCGTCGCCCATCTCCAGGCCGTAGATCGGCGGCATCATCGGCCGGCCGGTCAGCTCGGTGTAGCGGTCCAGCGGCGTCTTCAGGTCGAACGCCTTGGGCGCGACGAAGTAGAAGGCGTCGAAGCGCTGCTCCTGGTGCGTGGTCACGACCGGCTGGGCGAAGTCGTAGCCGCCGGGCGCGAACGTGTCGCGCAGCACGCCGTAGCCGGCGCTGCTGACGTAGTAGGGGGCGGCGTTGGGGTTGCCGCCGTCGTCCCAGTCGAAGTCGTTGGTGATGCGGATGGCGGCGCCGGTGTGGTTGAGCCGGCCGTTCTGCATGCCGCCGCCGAAGAACTGCTCGTCGGGCGCGGGGGCGAGGGTCTGCCTGGTGCCCGCGGTGTCCCAGCTCAGCGGCTGCTTCTCGGCCAGGACGAGGCTGCCGTCGGCGCGGTGGACGCTGATCAGCGGCGGGTTCTTGGCCAGCTTGACCGTGACGGCGGCGGTCCTGATCTCGTACCGGTCGTCGAACTCCTGGTGCGAGCTGGGCACCGGCGCGTAGTCGGTCTTGGCGATGATCTTCGAGCCGGTCCCGGTGTTGGCCGGGTCGGTGAACGTGCCGTCAGGGGCCAGTTCGACCCGGAACACGTCGTCCTTCTGGAAGGTGACTCTGAGCTTGGCGCTGCCCGCGCTCGCGGTGTAGACGCCGTTCTCCGCGGTGAGCGCGGAGAACGGGTCGAGCGTCGCGGCGTGGGCGGTGGCGGGCAGGGCGATGGCGCCGAACGCGGCGACCACCGCGCTCGCTAACCAGCACGCGAGTCTGCGCATGCGCTGGCCTCCGGGGGGTGTGGGTGCGCATTATTGCGCACACCGTAAGCTCAGAGGTCAGCTTTAGGCAAGTGAGTCGCGCGCCGGGCCGCCCGGCTGTTCCAGTAGCCGTACGCGAAGTACAGGACGAGCCCGATGGCCATCCAGACCACGAAGCGGATCCACGTCTGCACCGGCAGGTTGAGCATCAGGTAGACGCAGGCCAGCACGGACACGATCGGCAGCACCGGCACCAGCGGGGCGCGGAAGGCCCGCTCCAGGTCCGGACGGGTGCGCCGGAGCACGACCACGCCGATCGAGACCACCACGAACGCGAACAGCGTGCCGATGTTGACCAGTTCGGCCAGCTCGCCGAACGACACGAACCCGGCCAGCGCCATCGTCACCAGCCCGATGATGACCGTGAGCCTGGCCGGCGTGCCGTAGTGCGGGCTCACCTTGGCCAGCGATCGCGGCAGCAGCCCGTCGCGGCACATCGCGAACATCACCCGGGTCTGGCCGAGCAGCAGCACCAGCACCACCGTGGTCAGACCGGCGATCGCGCCGACGCTGATGATCGTCGCCAGCCAGGGGTAGCCGACGGCGGTGAACGCGTCGGACAGCGGCGCCGCCGTGCTCAGCTCGCTGTAGCGCTGCATGCCGGTGACGACCACCGACACGGCCACGTACAGGGCGGTGCAGATGGCCAGCGAGCCCAGGATGCCGCGCGGCACGTCACGCTGCGGGTGGATGGTCTCCTCGGAGGCGGTGGCGACGATGTCGAAGCCGATGAAGGCGAAGAACACGATCGCCGCGGCTGAGAAGATGCCGATCACCCCGAACGCGACCGGCGTGATCCCGAACATCACCTGGATCAGCGGCGCCTCCATGCCCTGCCCGGGCGGCAGCGGCACCGGCTCGGGGATGAACGGCGAGTAGTTCTGCCCCTTGACGAAGAACAGCCCGGCCACGATGACCAGCAGCACCACCGCGATCTTGACGATGACCAGGGTCAGGTTGACGCGCGAGGACAGCTTGATGCCCACGGCCAGCACGATCGTCAGGAGCAGCACGATGAGCACCGCGGGCAGGTTCACCACCGGATCGTCGCCGGCCAGCGCGGCCGGCAGGTGCACACCGACCGACTCCAGCATGGAGGCGAAGTAGCCCGACCAGCCGACCGACACCACGGCGGCGGCCAGCGCCAGCTCCAGCATCAGGTCCCAGCCGATGATCCAGGCGGGGAACTCGCCCAGCGTGGCGAAGGAGAAGGTGTAGGCGGACCCGGCCACCGGGATCGTGGAGGCGAACTCGGCGTAGCACAGGGCCGCCAGGCCACAGACGACGCCCGCGACGACGAACGAGATCGCCACCGCCGGACCCGCCATGGTCTTGGCCACCTGGCCCGTGAGCACGAAGATACCGGTGCCGACGATGACGCCGATGCCGAAGACGGTGAGATCGACGGCGGTCAGGCGCTTCCTCAGCTGGTGCTCGGGGGCTTCGGTGTCGCGAATCGACTGCTCGACACTCTTCGTGCGAAAGATGTCCACGCCCAGCGATCCTTCCCACACTGTTCGTGATCATGCGTTTTTCCGCTGAAGCCGTCGTCGGCGGGTAGCAGGGGGAAATCATGCTCAACGACCTGCTCGACTTCGTCACCAGGCAGGACCTCGGCGTGGTGCTCCCGATCATGCTGATCTTCCTGACGCTGGACGCCTCGGTCGGAGTCGGGCTCATCACGCCGGGCGACACGCTGCTGCTGCTCGCGGGGGCCACCGCGGACAGCGTGGGCGAGGCGCTGGTGCTGATCGCCGGGGGCATCGCGGCCTGCTTCGCGGGCGCGTCGGGTGGTCACTGGCTGGGCCGCAGGTACGGCGCCCGGCTACGGCACGGCCGGCTGGGGCGGCGCATCGGCGAGCGGCGCTGGCGCAAGGCCGAGCGGCTGCTCGACCGGTCGGGGTGGGCGCTGGCGCTGGCGTACTTCGTGCCGGTGCTGCACGCGCTGACCCCGGCCGTGGCGGGCACGGTCGGGATGTCGTACCGCAGGTTCATGTTGTGGGCGACGGTGGGCAGCACCGCGTGGGTGAGCACGTACGTGACGCTGGGCGCGGTGGCCGGCGGCGTGGTGCGGCGGCACGCCGAACTGCTGCTGCCGGTGCTGGCCGCGCTGGCCCTGATCGTGGTGGCGATCACCTACGGAGTACGCAGACTCATCAACGGCAACCGCCACCACTGACCATCACGGCCCGAGGACCGTTTACCCCGGTCAGTGGGGGGCGTGCTCGATGGAGGAGCCGCTGCGCTTGGCGACCGCCTCGGTGATCTGGCGGGCCAGGTCCTGCCCGGTGAGCCCGACCTGCCCGAGGATGGCCGCCCGCTTGGCGTGGTCGAGGAAGCGCTGCGGCACGCCGTACGTCCGCACCGGAACGTCCACGTCGGCGTCGCGCAGCAGGCGGGACACGGCGTCGCCGACGCCGCCCACGCGCCCGTTGTCCTCCACCACGGCCACCAGCTTGTGCGCGCTCGCCGCGAGCACCAGCGCTTCGTCGAGCGGCTTGACCCAGCGCGGGTCGACCACGGTGGCCGAGATGCCGTGCGCGTCGAGCAGGACGGCGGCGTCCATGCAGATGTGCGCCATCGGGCCGACGCCGACCAGCAGCACGTCGGCGTCGCCGGCGCGCAGCACGTCCATGTCGCCCAGCTTGCCGACGGCCTCGATCGGCTCGGCCACCGGGCCCTTGGGGAAGCGCAGCACGGTGGGCGCGTCGTCGACCTGGACGGCCTCGCCCAGCAGCTCGGCCAGCCGGTCGCCGTCGCGCGGCACCGCGATCCTGAGCCCGGGCACGACCTGGAGGATCGACAGGTCCCACATGCCGTTGTGGCTGGCGCCGTCGTCGCCGGTGACGCCGGCCCGGTCGAGGACCACGGTGACCGGCAGCTTGTGCAGCGCGACGTCCATGAGGAGCTGGTCGAAGGCGCGGTTGAGGAACGTGGCGTAGACGGCGACCACCGGGTGCAGCCCGCCGAGCGCCAGGCCGGCCGCGCTGGTCAGCGCGTGCTGCTCGGCGATGCCGACGTCGTAGATGCGGTCGGGGTAGGCGTCGGCGAAGGCGTTGAGCCCGGTGGGGTGCAGCATGGCCGCGGTGATCGCGACCAGGTCTTCGCGCTCCTTGCCCAGCCGGACCAGCTCCTCGCTGAACACGTTGGTCCAGATGCGGCCCTTGGGCTTCTCGGCCCCGGTGGCGCGGTCGAAGGCGCCGGGCGAGTGGAACTGGTCTTCGTCGTGGTTCTCCGCCGGGGTGTAGCCGCGGCCCTTCTGGGTGAGCGCGTGCACGATGACCGGGCCGCCGAAGTCGCGGGCCTTGCGCAGCGCGGCCTCCATGGCCTGCTCGTCGTGGCCGTCGATGGGGCCGAGGTATTTCAGGCCGAGGTCTTCGAACATCACCTGCGGGGCGATGACGTCCTTGACGCCCTTCTTGATGCCGTGCAGGGCGTCGTAGACGATGGGAACGTTCCCGATCTTCTCCTTGACGAAGTCGAGCACGTCCTCGTAGCGGCGGGTGACGCGGAGCTTGGCCAGGTGGGAGGCCAGGCCGCCGATGGTCGGCGAGTAGGAGCGGCCGTTGTCGTTGACCACGATGACGACCGGCAGGTCTTTGATCGCGGCGATGTTGTTGAGCGCCTCCCAGGCCATGCCGCCGGTCAGCGCGCCGTCGCCGATCACCGCGACGGCTGTGCGGCCGCGGGCGCCGCGCAGCTTGAACGCCTTGGCCAGGCCGTCGGCGTAGGACAGCGCGGTGGAGGCGTGGGAGTTCTCCACGAAGTCGTGCTCGGACTCGGCCTGGCTCGGGTAGCCGGACAGGCCGCCCTCCTGCTTGAGCGCCTCGAAGCCGGCGGCCCTGCCGGTGAGCAGCTTGTGCACGTACGCCTGGTGGCCGGTGTCCCAGATGATCGGGTCGTTCGGGGAGTCGAAGACGCGGTGCAGCGCGATCGTGAGCTCGACCACCCCGAGGTTGGGCCCGAGATGGCCGCCGAATCTGGCGCACGAGTCAACGAGCAGATCGCGGATCTCCCCGGCCAGGCGCGGCAGCTCCTCCGCGTTGAGCCGTTTGACGTCGTGCGGTCCCTTGATCGAGCCCAGCAACCCGCTCACGGATCGGACTCCCCTCTGCTTTTGTTCGCCGACTACCCGAGTCTAGTTCGCCAGGGCCCCACTGACTCCATCGAGTCAACTACACCCACATATGTCAGATCTTGACCTAGTCTTGCGTTACCTATGAACACCGTCCCCAAAAGTAAGGTCGCCACCCTGCTGGTCGTCGGGCTGATGCTGGCCCTGGCCATCGCTGGTGTGGTGCTCGCACTCGCGGGCGTGGCGACGACGACCACGCGGGGCGGTGCCGTCGGCGAGGCGCGGCAGGCGGAGTCGCCGCCGGGCGAGGCCGGCGGCGCGACGTCGGGGAAGAAGACCGGCGCGCCGGGCAGGGCGGTCGCCACCGCCAATCCGCTGTACAAGACGAGCCGGCTGAGCAGCCCGAACTGCTCGCCGGGCGACCTGCCGGCGAACAGCATGATCGCCTACAAGCGGTTCCTGACCCGCGTGACGTCCTGCCTGAACCGGGCCTGGGCCACCCAGTTCCGCCGGGCGGGGCTGCCGTTCACCAAGCCGAAGCTGCGCATCATCACCAGCCGGGTGAAGACCGCGTGCGGCTCGTGGAACACCGGCGCGGACGGCGTCTACTGCTCCAGCGACCGCACGATGTACCTGATGATCAGCAGGGAGCAGCTGCGCAACCCGTTCCCGCTCGGCATCACCCGGCTGGTCGCCCACGAGTACGGCCACCACGTCCAGCAGGTCTCCGGCATCTGGAACTACTACTGGACGGCCAGGGCGAGCGCGGGCAAGACCGCCAAACTGCAGTTGTCGCGGCGCTCGGAGCTGCAGGCCGAGTGCTTCTCCGCGGTGTTCATGAGCTCGATCAGGAACACCCCGCTGGTCTCCCCCGCCGACTGGGACTACACGGTGGACTGGTTCCGCAAGAACGGCGCCAAGGGCTGGCCGCAGAACGACCACGGCAAGGGCGAGACGCAGGCGGCCTGGATGAGCCGGGGCTTCTCGCGCGGCACGCCGGGCGCGTGCAACACCTGGTCCTCACCGGCCCGGTATGTGGATTGACCGTGGATCGACCTCTTTTACCCCAGCTTTACCAGTTGCTCCTCCTCTAATAGGCTCCGTACCCATGCGTAGCCCCCTATTGGCGCTCATCGCGGGCGCCCTGGCGAGTGTGCTGTTCGCCGGCACCGCCCACGCGGCACCGGTCGCGGCGGATCCGTTCAGCCCGGTCCTGACGAAGAACCCGATCTACAAGACGGGTGAGCTGGGCACCGAGACGTGCGAGGAGCAGCCGCTCCAGCGCGACGACCTGGACGGCGCACGGGTGTACCTCGAGTTCCTGCTCGACTGCCTGGCCGACTCCTGGCGCGAGCCGATCACCAAGGCCGGCTTCACGTTCAAGGAGCCGAAGTTCAGCGTCATCAGCAAGCCCGGCGCGGCCACCGGATGCGGCAAGTTCCCCCGGGGCGCCCAGGCGGTGTACTGCCCGAACAACAAGAAGATCACCTTCCTGCTCGACCCGTACATCCTGTCGGAGCCGACCGAGCTGTTCCTGATGGCGGTGATCGCGCACGAGTACGGCCACCACATCCAGGACCTGACCGGCGTGCTCAACATCGTCGACAGGTACAAGGGCAAGAGCAAGGCCCGCATCTACGACGAGGCCCGCCGCGTCGAGCTGCAGGCCGAGTGCATGTCGGGGGCGTTCATCGGCAGTGTCTGGCACTCGCTGGGCCGCCGTGACTTCGACTTCAAGTACATCGTGCAGACCGCCCAGGTCGGCTTCGACGACGGCATCCACGGCAAGCCCGCCAACATCGCGTGGTGGCTCCAGCGCGGCTTCGACGCCGAGTCGCCGAGCGCGTGCAACACCTGGGCCGCGCCGAAGGGCAAGGTCCGCTAGCCCCTGTCCGTCCGCCAGCTACGTGATCTGAGATCCGCGACCGTGCGCCTTCCCCTCATCGCCGCTGCGATGTGCATGGTCGCGGATCTGCTGTCGTCCGGGGTGTCCCCGGCCGCGGCCGCCGCGGCCAGGCCCGGCGGGCTGGAGGGCTGGCGGCCGCTGCTGGCCGCCCGGCCCGCCCCGCTGACCTGCCGGGTGCCCCCGATCAGGACGGGCAGCGCGGCCTCGTTCCGCGCGTTCTACCGTGGGATGGCCGCCTGCGCCGACCAGTTCTGGTCGGCCAGGTTCGCCGCGGCCCGGCTGGCCTACCGGCCGCCCGCGGTGGACGTCACCACCGGCCGAGACTCGGTCTGCGGGAAGATCGTCACCGGCGCCCAGTACTGCCCGGCGCAGCACACGATCGTGATCAGGATCACCCGGGGCGACCTGCGCGACCCGTTCAGGATGAACGCCGCGCACGCCGTCGCGCACGAGTGGGGGCACCACGTGCAGGCGCTCACCGGCGTGCTCGACGCGCAGAACGCCCTGTACCAGCGGGCCACCGGCGCGGCGCGCACCACGCTCAGCCACCGGCTGGAGATGCAGGCCGAGTGCTTCGCCGGGGCCTTCTACGCGAGCGCGCTGCGTTCGATCCGGCCCGGGATCACCTGGCGGGACTGGCTCGGCGCGGTGCGCATGGCGGAGGAGAGCGAGGTCCACGGCCGGCCGCGCAACCTGGCCTACTGGCAGAACCAGGGCTTTCGCGGCGCGACCCCGGACGCCTGCGACACCTGGAACGCCGCCCCCGCCAAGGTCACCTGACCCCGCCGGCGCGGCCCGTTCACCGGCGCGGCTCATCCACGGACGTGGATCAGCCGCTGGCGCGGGCGAGCACTTCCAGCGGGTCGGCGAGCACCTGGGCGAAGGCCAGCTCGGCCGCCCCGACCAGCGTCGCGTCGTCGCCCAGCGCGGACGTGCGCAGCCGCAGCCGCTCCCGCTGCGGCGCCATCGCGTGCAGCGCCAGCCTGCTGCGCACCTGCGCGGCCGAGCCGAGATAGATCTCACGCAACATCCCCCCGAAGATCACCATTTCCGGGTTGAAGATGTTCACCAGGTTCGCCACGCCGAGCCCGAGCCAGTCGCCGACCCGGCTGAGCGCCTCCTGCGCGACGATGTCGCCCCGGTCGGCCGCGTCGACCACGGCACGCACCGCGTCTCTGCCGTGCGGCTCCTTGCCCGGGTACTCGGTGCCGATCCGGCCGGCCGCCTCCAGCAGCGCCCGCTCGCCGACCTCGGCCTCCAGGCAGCCGTGCGAGCCGCAGCCGCAGGCCCGGCCGCCGGGGTCGACCACCATGTGCCCGACCTCGCCGCCGTAGCCGTCGTGGCCGCCGAGCAGGTGGCCGCCGGCGATGATGCCGCCGCCGATGCCCACGTCCCCGTGCAGGTAGATGAGGTCGCGTACGGCGACGCCGACGCCGCGGCTGTGCTCGGCCAGTGCCGCCAGGTTCGCGTCGTTGCCCACGCTGACCGGCAGGCCCAGGCCGAGCCTGCGGCCCAGCTCCTCGCCGAAGGGCACCTCCTCGGTCATGAGGTTCGGGCCGAACCTGATCACCCCGTCGCCCTTGCGCACCCCGCCCGACACGGCCGCCGCCGCGCCCACGCACACGGTGTCAGGACGGGTCCTGCGCCGCATCTGCCTGGCGAACCCGGCCAGGATCCCGGCCTGTTCGTCCAGGTCGAACGGGCCGCGTTCGCGCGTGGTCTCCCTGCGGTCGAGTATCACCCCGCCCAGCCCGACGCGGGCGACGGCCAGCCGGTCGGGGCCGACGTCGAAGGCGAACACGTACACGCGGGCGGACTCGGGGCGCACCACCAGGGAGGGCCGCCCGGCGCGGCCGGTCTCGCGCGGCAGCTCTTCGCGCACCAGCCCGGCGGCGGTGAGGTCGGAGGTCAGCGCCATGATGGTGCTGCGGTTGAGCCCCATTCTGGAGGTCAGCTCGGCCCGCGAGATCGGCCCGCCCAGATGGACATGGCGAAGCAGCGCGCCGAGGTTGTAGCGCCTGATGTCCTCCTGCGAAGGGCCGGCACGCATCGTCTGGGTTTCCTTAAAGGGCTGGAAGTCGCTGATCACCTTAGACCAGCGGCCGCCGCCCGCTTGCGCGCCAGGGCGTCGACACCCGCGGCCAGCAGCAGGACGAAGCCGGTGACCAGGTATTTCACGCTGGATCCGTACCCCATCAAACCCATGCCGTTCTCGATCACGGCCACCACGGCGCCGCCGAGCACCGCGTCGAGCACCCGGCCCTTGCCGCCGAACAGGCTGGTGCCGCCGATGACCGCCGCGCCGACCGCGTACAGCAGCACCGGGCCGCCGCCCGTGTTCGGGTCGACCGAGCTGGCCCGGGAGGCGGCGATGATCCCGCCGACGGCGGCCATCGTGGAGCAGATCACGAACGCGCTGATCTTGATCCGGTCCACGCCGATGCCGGCCCGGCGGGCGGCCTCGGCGTTGCCGCCGACCGCGTAGATGTGGCGGCCGAACGAGGTGCGGCGCAGCACCAGCGTCCAGAAGATCAGCAGTGCGAGCACGATGGGCACCACGATCGGCACGCCGGTCAGCGAGACCAGCGCCGGGTTGCGGCTGCGCTCCAGGTTGAGCACGTAGACCGTGAAGCCGCCGAGCGAGACCAGCGAGCCCACCCGGACGGCGATCAGCCACAACGGGTCGGCGGTCAGGCCGCGCCTGGCCCGGCTCGAGGCCCGCATGAGCTGGACGGCCGCGAAGACCGCCACGCAGACGGCGAACAGCCCCCAGCCGAGCATCGGCGGCAGGTTCCTGGTCGCGATGGCGACGATGACCTCGTCTCTGACCGAGATGTTCGTGCCCTCCTTGACCAGCATGAGGAGCACGCCCTGGAAGGCCAGGAACATGGCCAGGGTCACCACGAACGACGGGATGCCCAGCTTGGCCACCAGCGAGCCGAGCACCACACCGATGATCGTGCCGGTGAGTATCGCCGCGAGCACGGCCGTGTACCAGGGCAGGCCCAGGTTGGTCAGCGAGACGGCGAGCACGGCCGCGCACACGCCGCTGGCGAAGCCGGCCGACAGGTCGATCTCGCCGAGCAGCAGCACGAACACCAGGCCCATGGCGATCACGGTGATCGCGGCGCCCTGGGTGAACAGGTTGGCGAAGTTGATCGGGGTGAGGAAGTTCTGGTTGGCGAAGCCGAACACCGTGCACAGCGCGATGAGGCCGAGCTGGGCGGGCAGCGCGCCCACGTCGCCGCCGCGCACCCGCTGCACGTAGGCGGAGAAGCTGTTGGAGATGGACGGTGCGGCCGTCGCGGCGACGATGGCCTCGCCGGGCAGTTCCTTAACCTTGCTCACGGGCGACCCCGTTCTTGAGGCCGAGGTCTCCGCTGCGGCCGGATGTGATCAGTTCGACGACCTGCGCGTGCGTCACGTCGGCGGTCCTGACCTGGGCGGCCATCCTGCCGAGATAGAGCGCCGCGATCCGGTCGGAGACGGCGAAGACGTCGTTCATGTTGTGCGAGATGAGCACCACGGCCAGCCCCGTGTCGGCCAGCCTGCGCACCAGCTCCAGCACCTGCGCGGTCTGGGCGACGCCGAGCGCGGCGGTGGGCTCGTCGAGTATGACGACCTTGCTGTTCCACAGCACGGCCTTGGCGATGGCGACGGTCTGCCGCTGCCCGCCCGACAGGCTCGACACCTGCTGCCTGATGGACTTCACGGTGCGCACCGACAGGCTGCTGAGCGTCTTCTCGGCCAGCTCCTCCATCGTCTCCTCGTCGAGCAGGACGCCGCGCTTGCGCTCCCTGCCGAGGAACATGTTCTGGACGATGTCGAGGTTGTCGCAGAGCGCGAGGTCCTGGTAGACGATCTCGATGCCCAGCTCGCCGGCGTCGCGCGGGCCGTGCACGTGCACTTCCCTGCCGTCGAAGAAGATCTGGCCGGCGTCGATCGGGTGGATGCCGCCGACGCACTTGACCAGCGTCGACTTGCCCGCGCCGTTGTCGCCGACGAGGGCGGTGACCTCGCCGGCGTAGGCGGAGAACGCCACGTCGTGCAGGACCTTCACCGGGCCGAAGCTCTTGTCGATCCCACGCACTTCAAGAAGGGGGGTCATGGGGCTCCCTAAAGGAGGGCACGGCCCGCGCCCGTGGCGCCGGCCGCACCCCATTTTTCACTGGATTCCGGCCTCGGTGCACTTCTCGGCGAAGTCACCCGTGCACAGTTCCTCCTTGGTGACGTAGCCGTCCGCGACGACGTCCTTGACGTTGTCGAAGAAGATCGCCTGCGGTTCGAGGAGTTCGGCGGGGACGTCCTGGTTGGTGGTGGTGTCCTTGACGGTCCCGCTCGCGGCCGGCTTCTCGCCCTTGGCCAGCGCCACGGCGAGCTTGGCCCCGGCCTCGGCCTCCTTCTTGACCGCCTTGTAGACCGTCATGCACTGGTCGCCGGCCAGGATGTTCTGCAGGCCCTGGACGGTGGCGTCCTGGCCGGTGACGGGCACCTTGCCGTTGAGCTTGTTCTTCTTCAGCACGGTGATGGCGGCGTTGCCGAGCCCGTCGTTGGCGGCCAGCACGCCGGCGATCTTCGGCTCGCTGGTGAGCATCTGCTCGAAGATCGTCCCGGCCTGGGTGTTGTCCCACTCGGGCACGTCCTGGTCGGGGCCCTTGACGTACTCGCCGGCGTCGAACTTGGGCTTGAGCACGCCGTCGTAGCCGGCCTTGAACAGGGTCGCGTTGTTGTCGGTGGGCGAGCCGTTCAGGTAGGCGACGATGGGCTTGTCCGCCTTCTTGTCGGTCAGGCACTTGCTCAGGCCCTCGCCCTGCAGGGTGCCGACCTTGGTGTTGTCGAAGCTCACGTAGTAGGCGGCGCCGCCGCCGAGGGTGAGCCGGTCGTAGTCGATGACGGCCACGCCCTGGGACTTGGCCTTGTCGATGACGGCCTTGCCGCTGCCGCTGTCCAGGTTGACGATCATCAGGACGGTGGCCCCGTTGGTGATCATCTGGTCGGCGATGGTCTGGAAGGCGTTCTTGTCGTTCTGGGCGTTCTGGATGTCGTACTCCACGCCGGCGGCCGTGAACGCCTCCTGGAGGAACTTGCGGTCCGCCGTCTCCCACCTGGCCGAGGACTTGCTGTCGGGCAGGATGACGCCGATCTTCCCGGCCTTCTGCGCCGGCTGGGAGGCGGATGCTGAGGCGGAGGACGTCGACGTGGTCTGACCGCTTTCGCCCCCGCAGGCGGTGAGACCGAGGGCGAGCGCGGCTGCCGCGGCGGTCATGCTGAGGATCCCCTTGCGCATGGTGCAGGGTCCTTTCTTCCGGAGGGGCCCGGATGAATGTTGTTTGCGGCAACGTATTCCGCTGCGGCCTGCTTTGGAAGACCCTCCAGGTCCGGAGTTTGTTGTTTCCGGTAACAATCCAGAAACGCACTGTCGGCGGCCGGCCGGGAATGCGAAAGCGCCGCCGCCGTCCTCGTCGGACGGCGGCGGCGCGATGTGACGGCCCCGGCGGTGCGGCCGGTCAGCCCGGCCGGACGGCGGCTATCGCCTCCCTGAGCACGGCCGGCGGGCGGTCGCCGAAGCGCTCCAGATAGGCGGCGGTCTGCTCCGGGTCGTCCTTCAGGAACGGGAAGTCGCTGGCCACCATGTGCCTGATCGCCAGCAGCGGCACCGGGCTGCCCAGCGGCCTGAAGTCGGTGTTCCACAGCCCGGCCTTGGGCGGCGGCCCCGGGTAGAACTCGCCGATCATCAGGCCGGCCCGGACGTAGTCGGTCTTCAACTCGAGCTGGGCCGCGTCGATCACCGCCGCGGCCTCGTCGTCGGGCAGGTCGGGCACCAGGACCAGGATCGTGCGGAACTGCGGCGACACCCCCTCGGGGCTGACCAGCCGCTGGAACCACGCGCGGTATCCGGCCAGCAGGCCGGTCAGGTCGGCCACCGTCGGCTCACCGCGGCAGACGGCCAGGTAGAAGGTGCCCTTGTCGAGCGAGGTCTGGGCGTAGGGACACACGGGTCCCTTCCTGCCGAGTTCGGGATGCGGGCGGGTCAGGTACGTACGCGCCCAGGTCACGATGTGACGCAGCGGTTCGCCGTACAACTTGACGATCTCGTCGTCGCCGTCGAGGTCGGACAGTTCGATCAGCACACGTGAGGGGTCGGTGTGATCCGTGAGCATGGTTCTTAGCGGACCTTCCTGGCGAGCATGGCGATCGCGGCGAGCCCGGCGCCGCCCAGGGCGGCCCAGCGAAGGACGGCGTCCTGCCGCTCGGCTCGGGCGAGCGCGTCGGCGTAGGGCGTGGTGGTGTGGGAGACCATCGTGTAGAGGGGGACCCAGCGGCCGGGGAAGGCCCGGGCCAGCATGAGGTCGGCGCGCTTGCGCGCGGCGTGCAGCGGCGAGCGCACCCGCTCGCGCAGCTCGACGAAGTTCTGCCTGGACAGCTCGTCCAGCACGTCGGTGTGCGGACGGCGGCGGCGCTCGAACTCGGCGAAGGCGGCGGCCAGGTCGTCGCCGTGCTCGGCCACGCAGGCGTCGAGCACGGTGCAGTCCTCCAGCGCGGAGTTCATGCCCTGGCCGTAGAAGGGGTAGACGGCGTGGGCGGCGTCGCCGATGAGCACGATCCGCCCCTCGTGGTGCCAGGGCGCGGTGCGGACCGAGACGAGGTGCCCCACGGGCCGCTCGGCGTACTCCTTGGCCAGGTCGGGGATGAGATCGAGGGCGTCGGGGAAGCGGCGGGCGAAGAACGCCTCGGGGTCGGTGATCTCGGCGAACCGCTCGTAGGGCAGGAACAGCGTCGCGGTGGCGGAGCCGTCCAGGTTGGGGTGGGTGACGATGAGGCCGTCGTCGCCGCCCGGCCACACGTGCAGCGCCTCGTGGTGCGAGGGCACGCGCGGGATGGTCAGCTCCTTGTACCCCCAGGGCAGGAACTCCTGGCGGAAGTCGGCCCTGACGGTGCGCTGCATCAGCGTCCTGACCGTGGAGAACGCGCCGTCGGCGCCGACGACCGCGTCCCCTTCCGGCAGGTCGGTGAGCGGGGTGTCGAAGTGGAAGGTGACACCGGCCGCGCTCGCGTGCCTGATCAGGCTGACGACCAGGTCGCGGCGGCGGATCGAGTGCAGGATCTCCTCCTGCCTGGTGCCGTACGGGTGGAACGACACGTGCCCGTCGGGCGTGTGCACGGCCCTGCCGCGCATCGGCACGGTCAGCGGCCAGATCTCGGACATGAGGCCGACGTCCGTCAGCGCGCGCACGCCGCGGGCCGACAGGCCGAGGTTGATCGAGCGGCCCTCGGCGTCGTCGTGGCCGCGGGGGTCGGAGCGCCGCTCGTAGACGTCCACGCGGTGGCCGCCCTTGGCCAGGTAGCAGGCGAGCAGGCTGCCCGCGGGCCCGGCGCCCACGATTGCGATCTTCACTGCGCCTCCCGCCTGGCCACGAGCAGTTCGTCGGTGCTGGGCGCGTCGAGCGCGAGCCGTTCGAGTCCGGTCAGTCCCGCCGCGGACGCCCATCCGGCGACCTCGTCGAAGGCGTAGAGCCGCCCGCCCTGAGTGGCGGCCAGGTTGAGGCTGAAACCGCCGAGGAAGGCCGCGTCGTGCCCGCCGGTCCCGGCCGGCGGGTCGGCGAAGGGCTCCAGGACGAGCACCACGCCGCCGGGGCGCAGCGCGGCGAAGACCCGCTCGAACAGGTCGGCGTTGGCCGAGGGGTCGAGACCGTGGACGACGTTGAACAGCAGCACCGCGTCGTGCCGACCCTCGATGGGGTCGGCCAGGTCACCGGGCACCAGCCGGACCCGGTCGGCCAGACCGGCGTCCGCCACGTGCGCGCGGCCCTGCTCCAGCGCGCCTGGCAGGTCCACGACGGTGGCGGTCAGGTCGGCGGCGGCCCGGCAGAAGGCGAGGCTGTAGATCGCGTGACCGCCCCCGATGTCCAGCAGGCTGCCGCGCACCGGCGGCGCCGCCTTGACCACGGCGGGGGCGAGCATCCAGGCCAGTCCTGCGAGCATGGTCTGGAAGTCGCGCAGGGTGCCGGGCCGCCGTTCCAGCCACGGGTAGTAGGGCTCGCGCGGCCGGCCGGTGCGTACCGCGTGCTCCAGGCCGGTCCACAGCTCGCCGATCAGGTCGTGCCAGACGGCCAGCGCGGGCGCGAACCCGCCGCCGGCGTTCCTGTCGAGCCACGGGCTGGCCGCGGGTCCGGCGGCGTACTGTTCGCCGGTCCGCTCCAGGTAGCCGAAGCCGGTGAGCGCGTCGAGCAGGACGGTCAGTGGCTGCTCGGGGACGCCGAGTTTCCCGGCCAGCGCCGCGGCGCTCATGGGTCCGGCGGCGACGACCTCGAACAGGCCGAGCCGCTGGGCCGTCCCCGCGGCGCGGAAGGCCATGGCGCCGATCAGGTCGAGCATGGCGCCCGGGCCTTGGTTGAGATCGCGGAAGGTGTGTAGTGCGTCAGGATCGAGATACAGCGGCATCGGAGGGCTCCTCGATGTCGGGTAGTTCCGTCTCCACCCGCCGCAGGCGGGGCTGGAGATAGGCCAACGGCGCGAGCACGAGCAGCCCGGCGCCGGCGATGATGAAGATCAGGGCGATGCCGCGGCCGGGCCCGGTGCCGATCAGCTCGCCGACGCTGCCGGCCAGCAGGCCGCCGGGCGCCAGCATCGGTTCGAACACCTGGTCGGCGAGCGGGCCCGCGGCCAGGTAGGTGAGCACGGTCGCGGCCTGGGTGACCATCCGGACCGTGCTGAGCACCCGGCCCAGCTCGTCCGGTGGGGTCTTGAGCTGGAGGATCGTGATTCCGGTCCCCTGGACGAACGGCAGCGTGAACAGGAAGGCGGGCGCGACCACGGCGATCAGCGCGGCCGACGGGCTGAGGCTGTGCGCGGCGAGCAGCGCGCCGCCCGCGGCCATGAAGCCGAGCAGGCCGCGCACCCGCTGCTTGGGCCCGCCCCAGGCGCTCAGCACCAGGCCGCCGACGAACACGCCCGCCCCGCCCGCGGCCATGAGCGCGCCGAGCACGGCGGCCGAGCCGAAGGAGAGGATCAGCGGCTGGACGAGCACGCCCGCCATGCCGAAGAACAGGTTGTACGCGGCCAGCAGCCCGACCAGCCAGAGCAACCCCTGCCTGGCCCGCAGGTACCTGATGCCGAAGGCCAGGTCGCGCAGCCACGGCTCGGCCGGCCTGCCCTCGCCCGGCCTGGTCACCGCGCTCGGCAGCGGCACCAGGTGCAGCACCACGCGCGAGACCAGGAAAGCCACCAGGTCGATGACGACCACGCCGGTCATGCCGACGCCCACCAGCAGCGTGCCCGCCAGCAGCGGCGCGGCGATGCGGACGGCGTCGGCCACCTGCATCATGCCGTTGGCCCTGCCGAGCTGCTCCTTCGGCACGAGCAGCGGCATCATCGAGTGGTAGGCCGCCATCTGCGCGGTGCCGAAGACCGCGCCGACGGCGGTGATGAGGTAGATGTGCCAGACCTGCGGCTCGCCCGTGACGAGCAGCAGGGCCAGCGCGCCGGTGGTCAGGGCGGCGCCCAGGTCGGCCCCCATCATCAGCTTGCGCCTGTCCCACCGGTCGGCCAGCGAGCCCGCCAGCGGCGCGAACAGCACCTCGGGCAGGATCGCGCAGAGCGTGATCGTCACGAACTGGGTGGCCGAGCCGGTCCGCTGGAAGACCCAGACGCCCAGGACGAACCCGGTGACGCTGGAGGTGATGATCGACAGGAGCTGGGACGACCAGATCACCGTGAACGTTCTAGGCACGAAGGGCTCCTTGCAGCACACCGGCGTCGATCAGGTCGTCCAGGTAGGCGCCGAGCAGGGTGTCCGCGGGCGGGCAGACGAGCCCGGCCGCGGCCAGCACGGACGCGGTGGCCGAGCAGTCGAAGCTCGGGCCGCGCTCGTCGCCGTACTCGGCGAAGTAGGCGGGGAAGGCGGCCAGCGGCAGCTCCTCGCCCGCGGCCAGCCGGCGGCGCACCTCGGCCCGCCAGGCGTCGGCGGGCTCCAGGCGCACCCGGATGCCGCGCTCGGTCAGCCCGCGCGCGAGCTCGGCCGAGCCCAGCGTGCGCGGGTTGTGGTAGTGGAAGTCGCCCTCGGCGCCGGACCTGGCCAGGTGGCCGATGGCGGCGGCGACGTGGTCGACGGGCGCCATGTCCAGGTGTTCGCCGGCCGGCACCGATCCGAGCTGCGCGCAGGTGGCGAAGAATCTGGCCAGGAAGTCGTCCTTGACCGAGCGTCCGGTGCGGCTGTCGCCGGAGATCCTGGCCGGGCGGTGGATCGCCACCGGCAGCCCGGTCTCCCTGGCCGCCGCCGCGAGCCGGTCGGCCACCCATTTGCTCTGGTCGTAGCCCAGGTGCAGGTGCCCGGGGTCGGGCAGCAGGTCGCCTTCGCGCACCACCCGTTCCCCCGGCGTCAGGTACACGCCGAGCGTCGAGACCAGGTGCACGGGCGTCGCCGTGCGGGCGGCCAGGCGGAGTATCGCCAGCGTGCCGTCCACGTTGGCGGGCTTCAGCCGGGCGTAGGGACGGGTGAAGTCGACGGCCCCGCCGTTGTGCAGGATCAGGTCCAGCTCGGACGGCAGGCCGGGCAGCTCACGGCTCAGGTCACCGGGAACCGGGACGATCCTGGCCGCGAAGTCCTCCCGCCACAGCCCGTGTGCCGCCAGGTTGCGCCTGATCCGCTCGCCCGGGTCGGCGCCCCTGACCAGGCAGTGGACGGTGGCCTGGGTGCGGGTCATGAGGTCGGCCAGCAGGTGGGCGCCGAGGAAGCCGGTCGCGCCGGTGAGCAGGACCCGCCGGAGCTGGGCCGGCACCCGTCCCGCGCCGACGGCGAAGTCCGCGGGCAGGACGGCGTCGCCGTACAGGTCGGGTGGCGCGGCCGGGGCCCGGCCGTCGATGGCGGCGGCCAGTTCGGCCAGGTCCGCGCAGGCGAAGAAGGTGGCCAGCGGCACCTCGACCCCGGTCACCTCGGCCAGCCTGGTGACCGTGCGCGGCGTGAGCAGCGAGTGGCCGCCGAGGTCGAAGAAGTTGTCGAAGCGTCCGGCCCGGCCGCCCAGCACCTCGGCCCACACGTCCGCGACGGCCTGCTCGGTGGCGGTCTTGGGGCTCTCGTACGGCACGGACGCGACGTCCGGCTCGGGCAGCGCGCGGAAGTCGACCTTGCCGTGCGGGGTCAGCGGGACGGACTCCAGCATGACGGCCGCCGTCGGCACCATGGCGGGCGGCAGCCGGTCGGCCAGGAAGCCGCGCAGCTCGGCCGTGCTCAGCGTGGTCGGCGGGGTTCCGACGAGGTAGGCGACCAGGCGGCCGCCGACGGCGGTCACCACGCACTCGCGCACCCCGGGGTGTGCCAGGCAGGCGCTCTCCACCTCGCCCGGCTCGATCCGCACGCCGTTGATCTTGAGCTGCCTGTCGATGCGGCCGAGGAAGTCGAGTGTTCCGTCGGGGTGGCGGCGTACCAGGTCGCCGGTGGCGTACCTGGTGGCGCCGGGCAGGAACGGGTCGGACAGGAAGCGTTCGGCGGTCTGCTCGGGCCGTCCGAGGTAGCCCCTGGCCACGCACTCGCCGCCGAGGTGGAGCTCGCCGGGCACGCCGATCGGCGCCGGGTTGCCGTGCCGGTCCAGGACGTAGGCGCGCACGTGCGGCAGGGCGTGCCCGATCGGCAGGTGGGTGCGGCCGGGCAGTTCGCCGCCGTCGATCGTGCGGTAGACGGTCGCGCACACCGTGGCCTCGGTGGGCCCGTAGTGGTTGTAGAAGGCCACCTTGCCGCCGGTCAGCTCGGCCCAGGCGCGCAGCCGCTCGATCGGCACGCTCTCGCCGCCGACCATCATCGTGGTCAGCGGCCCGATGTCGGCCTGGCCGAGCCCTGACAGGTCCTCCACCCACTGCTGCCAGAGCGCGCTGGCCGTGTCGATCATGGTGATGCCCAGGTCGGCGCAGAGCCGCAGGACCTCGGGGCCGCTGAGCGAGGCCGGGTCCGGGTGCAGGACGAGCGCGGCGCCGCTGATGAGCGCGGGGAAGATGTCGCCGACCGAGGCGTCGAAGCTCAGCGGCGGCACCATGAGCACCCGCTGGCCGGGGCCGAACCCGTGCGCGTCGCGGAAGGAGGCGGCCAGCCGGGCGGCGGTGCGATGCTCGACCACGACGCCCTTCGGCACCCCGGTCGAGCCCGAGGTGTAGATCACGTACGCGGCGCCGGCCTCGATCGCCCGTCCGGGCAGGCGGGTGATCCCGTCCTCGGAGATCACCGCGGCGCAGCCGTCCAGCATGACCTGGGTCCTGGCTTCGGGCTGGAACGGGTCGATCGGCACGTAGGCGGCGCCGGCCTTGAGCACGGCCAGCAGCGCGACCATGGCCTCCGTCCCGGCTCGCAGGCGAACCCCCACCAGCGAGCCGGGAGGCAGATCGAGCTCGGCGGCCAGCAGCGCCGCGCGCCGGTCGAGCTCGGCATAGGTGAGCACGCCCGCGCCGGTGACGACGGCGGGCGCGTCAGGGGTGCGCGCGGTCTGCTGGGCGATCAGCCCGTCCAGCCGGTCGGGCAGGACGAGCGCGAACTCCTCGGCGGTGAGCATGTCCAGCTCGGACAGCCGGGCGCCGGGCCGCGCCACCATCTCCTCCAGCAGGCGGCGCAGGTGGCCGGCCATCCGCTCGACGGTGGCGGGCTCGAACAGCTCGCTGCTGTAGGTGAGGATGAACTGCAGGTGGGCCGGGTAGACGATGACGTCCACGGCCAGGTCGAACTTGGCCGGAGCCAGGCCGGAGACCACGGGCACGCGGTCGAGCCCGGTCAGGTTGAGCGACCCGGTGCCGTTGGCCAGGCCCTCTTCGGGGTTGTCCAGGTTCAGCATGGTCTGCACGAGCTGCCCGTCGTCGCCGCGCCTGCGCAGCGCGCCGACCACCTCGTCGAAGGGCACCTCCCGGTGCCCGAACGACCGCAGCACCCTGCGGCGCACCCGCTTGACCAGGTCGCGTACGGTCGGGTCGCCGTCCAGGTCGGCGCGCAGCGCGAGGGTGTTGACGAACGGGCCGAAGACCTGTTCGTCGTCGACCTCCTCGCGGCCGGCGATCGGCACGCCGACGCAGAAGTCGTCCTGGCCGGAGTAGCGCGACATCAGCGTCTGGTAGGCGGCCAGCATCACCATGAACGGCGTGCACCGCTCGGCCCTGGCCAGCTCGCGCACCCCTTCCCACAGCTCGATGGGCATCCGGTGGATGACCAGGCCGCCGGCGCCGCTGGGGGCGGCCGGTCGCGGCCGGTCGAGCGGCAGGTCGAGCGCGGGCACGCCGGCCAGGTCGGCGCTCCAGAAGTCGAGGTCGGCGTCGTGGTCGCGCTCGCGCTGGCGGCGGGCGTAGTCGGAGTACGGCCGCGCCTGCCCGGGCATCGGCGCCGGGTCGCCGGCGAGGTGGGCCGCGTAACGGGCGGACAGCTCGGGGAACAGGATCCGCTCCAGCGACCAGGCGTCGCCGATGATGTGGTGCAGCACCAGCAGCAGGACGTGGTCGGCGGGGCCGAGCCGCAGCAGGCTCAGCCGGAGCAGCGGGCCCTCTGCCAGGTCGAACGGGCGGTTCGAGCGCTCGGCGAGCAGTTCGGGCAGCCGGTCCTCGGTGGCGTCGAGCCGCTCGACGGTGACGGGCCCGGCCGGACGCACGCGGGCCGAGGGCCGGCCGCCGGACTCGGGGAACACCGTGCGCAGGGCCTCGTGCCTGGCGACCAGGTCGGTGAAGGCGCCTTGCAGGGCGGCGGCGTCGAGCGGTCCGGTGAACCGTTCCGCGACCGCGATGTTGTAGGAGGAGCCCCCGCTCGCGAGCCGGTCGAGGAACCACAGGCGCTCCTGTGCTCTCGACATGACCGCGTCATGAGCCCGCGCCGTGTCCATTCTTACCGTCCCCCTGGGCCGCGGATCAGCGCGCGGCGTTGCACCACAAAACTCTTAGGAAAGTTTCCTATTTATTTGCAGGGTTTGATGCTATACACAGGTGATGACCACAGACAAGGACTTCGCATGACGTCGTCGGTAAGCGCCCGGAACCTCGGGAGCCCCGTCCTGGCCGAGCTTGCCGACACCGTGCTCCAACCCGGATTCAAGGGCACGACCCTGCCTGATTGGGTCAGAAAGCGCCTCGCGACCGGCCTCGGCGGCATAGCCCTCTATTCGCGAAATTTGGCGGAAAAGGGACAGATACAGCTACTTACGGCCGCAATTCGGGCAGAAAACCCGGACGTCATCATCGCCCTCGACGAGGAGGGCGGCGACGTCACACGTCTGGAGGCCTTCAGCGGCAGCTCGCGCCCCGGCAACCTGGCGCTCGGCGCGGCCGACGAGCCCGCGCTGACCGAGGCCGTCGCCCGGGGCATCGGCCGCGACCTGGCCGAAGTGGGACTCAACCTCAACTACGCGCCCGTGGTCGACATCGACTCCGCGCTGCACAATCCGGTCGTCGGCACCCGGGCGTTCGGCTCGGACCCCGAGCTGGTCGCCCGCCACACCGCCGCCTGGGTGAGCGGCCTGCAGTCGGCCGGCGTCGCCGGCTGCGCCAAGCACTTCCCCGGCCACGGCGCCACCGCCGTCGACTCGCACGACGCGCTGCCGACCGTCGAGCTGTCCGCGGCAGAGCTGGCCGCGACCGCGCTGCTCCCCTACCGCGCGGCCATCGCCGCGGGCGTGCGCGCGATCATGACCGGCCACCTCCTCGTGCCCGCCTACGACGCCGGCTCCCCCGCCACGATCAGCGCCCGTCTCATGACCGGGCTGCTGCGCGAGGAACTCGGCTTCGACGGGCTGATCGTGACCGACGGCATCGAGATGCCCGCCGTGTCGGCGACCTACGGGCTCGGCGGCACCGCCGTGCGCGCCCTGGCGGCCGGGGCCGACGCCATCTGCGTGGGCGGGGAGAACGCCACGCCGGGCGTGGTCGGGCTGCTGCGCAACAGCATCATGGCCGCCGTCGCCGACGGCGTGCTGCCCGAGGAGCGCCTGGCCGAGGCAGCGGGACGCGTCCGCGCCCTGTCGGCCTGGTCCGCCGGGCACCCGGGCGCCCCCGCCGGGGAAGGCGACGCTCATGCCGCCGTCACGGCCGCACGCAGCGCGCTCAGCATCACGATCAACACCGCGCTCACCGCGCCGGGCGTGCCGCACGTCATCGAACTGGACGCCCCCACCAACCTGGCGATCGACCCGGCCACCCCGTGGGGCCTGGGCGCGCCGCTGTCCGCGCTCGTCCCCGGCACGACCGCGGTCAGACTCGACGCGCCCGGCGACGCCGAACTGCGCCAGGCGGTCGACGCGGGCGCCGGGCGTCCGCTCGTCCTGGTGCTGCGCACCGCCTACCGGGACGCCCGCCTCACCGCGGCCGTGGACCGGGTGCTGGCCGGCCGTCCCGACGCGATCGTGGTCGAGCTCGGCGTGCCCGGCGGCGAACGCCCCGGCGCGGTGCACGTCGCCACGTTCGGCGGCACCGCGCTCTGCTGCCAGGTCGCCGCGCAGGCCCTGGCCGCCATGCTCAGGACGTGACCCCTCCCCCGCCCGCCTGATCGCGCGCGATCGGGCCTTCCCCGCGCACCCGAAAAGTGATATCACTTTGCTATCGGGACGATGACACATGGGAAGGACGGGACGATGCCGAACACACCGGGCGGAGCCACCCTCGAGGCGGCCGTCGTCGACATGCCCGCACCGCGCACGAACGAGCAGCCGGTGCGTGCGGCCAACGGGTTCGTGATGCTGGCGGTGGCGACGGCGCTGGAGCTGGCCGCGATCGCGCTGCTCGTCGTGGGAATCCGCCTGCTCGCCTCGGGGGCCGGGCAGGGCGGCATGTGGGTGGTCATCGCGAGCATCCTGGTGTTCGCGTTCGGGTTCTTCACCTTCTTCGGCCTCACCGCGGTCGCGCCGGGCGAGGCCAGGGTGGTGCAGCTGCTCGGCCGCTACGTCGGCACCCTGCGCACCCCCGGCTTCCAGTGGGTCAACCCGGTCACCGTGCGCCGCCGGGTCTCCACCAGGATCCGCAACCACGAGACCGACGTGACCAAGGTCAACGACGCCGACGGCAACCCGATCCAGATCGCGACCGTGGTGGTCTGGCAGGTGCAGGACACCGCGCAGGCGATCTTCGAGGTGGACGACTTCGTGGAGTTCGTGGCCATCCAGGCCGAGACGGCGGTGCGGCACATCGCGGGCAGCTACCCGTACGACGCGCACGGCGAGCCCAGGCTGTCCCTGCGCGACAACGCCGACGAGATCAACGAGCGGCTGTCGGCCGAGATCGCGGCCAGGGTGGCGTCGGCCGGGGTGAAGGTGATCGAGTCGCGCATCATCCACCTGGCCTACGCGCCCGAGATCGCCCACGCCATGCTGCGCCGTCAGCAGGCGGGCGCGGTGGTGGCGGCCAGGCAGCGGATCGTCGAGGGCGCGGTCGGCATGGTGGAGATGGCCCTCGACAGGCTCGCCGAGCACGACGTGGTCGAGCTCGACGAGGAGCGCAAGGCGGCCATGGTGAGCAACCTGCTCGTGGTGCTGGTCGGTGACCGCGACACCCAGCCAGTGGTCAACACGGGCACGCTCTACCAGTAATCACCGTGGAGCGGAAGAAGATCCTGCTGCGGCTCGACCCGGTGGTTCACGACGCGCTGGTCAGGTGGGCGTCCGACGAGCTGCGCAGCACGAACTCCCAGATCGAGTTCCTGCTGCGCAGAGCGCTCGCCGACGCCGGACGCCTGCCGGAGGGCGTGGGGCGGATGCGCCCGCGCGGACGGCCGCGGAAGGCCCCAGAGGACGACGACCCCGATCATGCAGAACAGGAGCAGGCGGATGGAGACGAGAGTGAAGCAGGGTGAGTCACTGACCCGGTCGGCCTTCCTGCTGGCCTTCGACCTGCGCAAGGAGAAGCTGACCCAGCGCGGCCGGCTCGGCTACCTGCTGCGCGCGGCGGCCCTGGCCGAGCTGCTGCTGGCGGGCAACCTGTCGGACGAGTCGGGCAAGGCGCGCGCCCGCACCGCCCCGGCCGCCGCGCCGGGGTCTCTGCCGGCCGTGATCTGGGCGCAGATCTCGGACTCACCGCCCCACTCGTGGAAGCGGTGGGTGCGCAAAGACCACGGCAAGGCGGTCCGCGTCGTCTGCGACGAGCTGGCCGCCGCCCGGCTGGTCCGCGTGGAACGGCGCAGGATCCTGCTGTTCCCGGTCGAGCGGATCACGCCACGCAAGGCGTACCTGTCACGGCGGCTGGCCGAGCGCGTCGTCCGGGCCTACCGCGACGGCCGGCCGGTCGGGCACCTGGAGCAGGACGTCCGGGTCCTGGCGGCGCTGGCCGCGGCGGCCGGGCTGAAGACGGTGATCCCGTCCTGGCTGGAGATGCGTCAGCGCCAGGACCGGATCAAGCAGCTGTCCGAGCCCGTCGAGCCGATCACGACCGCGCTGCGCAAGAGCATCGAGGCGGCCGACGCCGCGAGCGCGGCGGGCTGACCCCGCCGCGCCACGTCACGACCGGGACCCGCGCCACGTCACCCCCGAGACCCGCGCCCGGCGAAGACCGGCGGGACACGTTCGCGCCACGGCATGGCCTGTTCCAGGCACGACGCGACGCGGAGCAGCAGGTCCTCGCGGCCGTGGGCGGCGACGAGCTGCACGCCGACGGGCAGCCCGCCGGCGTCGTGGCCGAGCGGCAGGCTGATCGCCGGGTGCCCGGTGATGTTGAACAACACCGTGAACGGCCCGTAGTCGCTCATCGCGTCCAGCCAGCTCGGCAGCGTGTGCGCCGGGTCGTCGTAGCGCAGCGTGCCGTGCGGCGCGGGCGGCCGGGCCAGCGTGGGCGTGACGAGCAGGTCGTGCTCGGTGAAGAAGGCGCTCACCGACCTGGTGACCCGGTTCTGGGCGTTGAGCCCGGCCAGCAGGTCGAGCGCGCTGAACGCGTCGGCCGTCTCCAGGAAGCGCCTGGAGACGGCCTCCAGCAGCGCCGGGTCGGGCCGCCTTGGCGCGAGCAGCACCATCGAGGCCACCGCGACGGCCTCCGTGACCCAGCTTCGCACGACGTCCGGCCAGTCGACCCGGGGGCCTACGGCGTCGACGTGGTGGCCGAGCCGTTCCAGCACCCGGCCGGTCTCGATCGCGGCGGCGGCCACCTCGTCGTCCACCTTCGCGCCCGACCAGGCCGCGGTGGTGACCGCCACGCGCAGCCGGCCGGGGTCGGCGCCGAGTTCGGCGGCGTAGCGGCGGGCGGGCGGCGGCGCGGTGTACTTGTCGCCGATCCCCGGCCCGTGGACGGCGTCGAGCAGGTGGGCGGCGTCGCGGACGGTACGCGTCAGCGCGAACTCGTTCGCCATGCCGAGCATCGGCTCGCCCACGTCGGGCCCGCACGGGAGACGGCCGCGGCTCGGCTTGAGCCCGACCAGCCCGCAGCAGGAGGCGGGCACCCGGATGGAGCCGGCGCCGTCGCTGGCGTGCGCCACCGGCACGGCCCCGGCGGCGACCAGGGCCGCGGCGCCGCCGCTCGAACCGCCCGCGCCCCGCTCCGGGTGCCACGGGTTGCGGGTGACGCCGAACCTGACCGACTCGGTGGCGAAGCTCAGCGACATCTCGGGCGCGGTGGTCAGGCCCAGCGTGACCAGCCCGGCCGCGCGGAAGCGGGCCATCAGGTCGGTGTCGTGCCCGGGGACGACCCCGGCCGGCAGGCTGCGGCTGCCGAGGAAGAACGGCACCCCCTCGGCCACCGGGCCGTGGTCCTTGATGAGGAACGGCACGCCGGTGAACGGCCCGTCGGCGGCGTGGCCGAGCGCGGGCTCGAACACCGGCAGGGCCAGGGCGTTGAGCCGGGGGTTCACCTCGGCCAGCGCCTGCCTGGCGGCGGTCTCGACCTCGGCGGCGGTGACGTCGCCCGCGCTGATCAGCTCGCGCAGGCCGACGGCGTCGTACGTGGCGTAGTCATGGAGATCCATGGGAAGAAGTCCTGTTCCGGGCGTCGAAGAACGCCCCTGCCTCGATCACGGGAAGTTTCGGGAAAGTGAGTGGTACGCGCCGAACCAGGGCGCCGGCTCCCGGGGAGCCCGCCCTGTCGTGATCGAGGTGGTTCTACGCTCGGTACATCGCCTCCCATGCTGGCAGCGGCGGCCGCCGCCGTCGACAGGTTTTCCGCCCGGGGCTCAGCGCAGCAGGCTCTGCACGATCAGCACCGCGGCCGACACGCCCGCGACGGCCAGGATGGCGACCCTGACCTTGCCCGTGTCCACGTACCTGCGCACCGGGCCCGACACCAGGAACCCGAGCAGCATCGGCGCCAGCAGCAGCGCGCCGGTGAGCAGCGCCTGCCCGGGCAGCCGGTCGACCGCGGCCAGGATGGCCAGCGACTGCGCGGCGCTCAGGAAGAAGAACGTGGCCAGCGTGGCCCGGATCTGCGGCCCCTTGGCGTTCTGGTACACCAGCGCGAGCGGCGGCCCGCCGATGCCGGTGGCGGTGCCGGTGATGCCCGACATGAACCCGGCCGAGGTGATCGTCGGCCCGTTGCGCGTCACGCTCGGCGCGCGAGCCGTCATGATCACCGCGATCAGCACCATCACGCCCACGAAGACGCCGATCGCCTGGATGGACACATGGACGACGATCAGCGCCCCGATCGCGCTGCCCGGCAACCGGCCGAGCAACGCGAAACCGAGCCCGCGCCAGTCCACCTTGCGCCACTCGGTGACCAGCGTGAACACCGGCAGCGACAGGTTGACCACCTGGATCGCCCCCGGCATGACACCCGGGTCGAGCAGGGTGAGCATCGGCACCGCCACCAGGCCGACCCCGAAGCCGACGCTCCCCTGAACCACCGCCCCGACAAATACCGCCAAACCACCAAAAATCATGACTAATGCCGTAATCGTCATGCGGATGAGTCAACCACCAGCACGCCGCGTGATCGGCCACGGGTGGCGCGGTGACCGGCGAGACCAGTGGGACCGGCGAGACCGGCGGGACCGGTGGGACGGCTGCCGCTAGGCTCACTGATCGTGCCACTCCTCCGCTTCCGCCCGGCCTCGCCGCCCCGCGCCCGTTTCGCCCTGCCGGCCGTCGCCGCCACAGCCGCCGCCGCTGCCGCCGTCTGCGTCGCGACGGCCCTGCCGGCCGCGCCCGCGCACGCGGCGGCGAACACGTCTGCGAACACGAACGCGAACGCGCCTGCGAACACGACCGCGAACGCGACCGTGCGGGCCGACCCGTTCGCCAGGACGGGCAAGCTCGCCGCCGCCACCTGCCCGGAACCGCCGATGATCACCGGCGGCGTGCCGCGCACCGAGTCCTACCTCCGCACGATGCTGAAGTGCCTGAACACCTCCTGGTCGCGGCACCTGGCCAAGTCCGGCCGAACGTTCCGCGCGCCGGTCGTGGAGTTCTACGACGAGCCGGTACGCGAGGTGTGCGGCCTGCCCTGGCCGGCCCAGGCGGCGGCCTTCTACTGCACCGACCGCCGCACGCTGGTCTTCCCGCTCACCGGCGACTGGGTGGAGAACCGCACCGACCTGTACCCGCTCAAGGTCGCCGCCCACGAGTACGGCCACCACCTGCAGAGCCTGACCGGCATCAGGCGCGCCTTCGAGTCCCGCCTGCGGGCCGCCCGGTCCCGCGCGCTGCAGAGCGAGCTCGGCCGCCGCTACGAACTGCAGGCCGACTGCCTGGCCGGGGTGTTCCTGGGCGCCGCGTGGGGGTCGATGAGCCGTACCGGCCAGGACTGGACGACCCTGCTGGACGAGACCAAGGACAGCGGCGACGAGTACGCCGCCTACCGTTCCCACGGCAAGGGCGCCAACCGCGTCCACTGGCTGAAGCGGGGTTACCAGGGCAGGTCCCCGGCGGCGTGCGACACCTGGTCGGCGCCCGCGGCCAAGGTCGCCTGAGAACGGCGAGAGCCGCCCGGCGGCGGTTGGTCGCCGGGCGGCTCTCGTGAGTCGGGTGGTATCCCCCGAGTGTGGCGCGTGAGGTCGCGCCGGGCCGGCCGCCCCTGCCATGAGCCGGGGCGTGGCCGGTTCTCCCGGCCGCCGCCCGGCTCGTGGCAGGGCGGCGGCGCGGAGGTTCGCGGGTCCCCGCGGCGGGGGACGCGGGACTACTTGGCGAGCAGCGAGCGCAGGACGTACTGCATGATGCCGCCGTGACGGTAGTAGTCGGCCTCGCCGGGGGTGTCGATGCGGACCACCGCGTCGAACTCCACGTCGCCGGCCTTCACGTGCACGGTCTGCGGGATGCCGCCCTTGTTGAGCTCCTCGACCCCGGTGATGTCGAAGCTCTCCTCACCGGTCAGGCCCAGCGACTCGGCCGTGGCGCCCTCGGGGAACTGCAGCGGCAGCACGCCCATGCCGATGAGGTTGGAGCGGTGGATGCGCTCGTACGACTCGGCGATGACCGCGCGCACGCCCAGCAGCGCCGTGCCCTTGGCCGCCCAGTCGCGCGAGGAGCCCGAGCCGTATTCCTTGCCGGCCAGCACGACCAGCGGCGTGTTCTGCGCGGCGTAGTTGACCGAGGCGTCGTAGATGAACGACACCGGGGCGTCGGGCTGGGTGAAGTCGCGGGTGTAGCCGCCCTCGGTGCCGGCCGCGATCTGGTTGCGCAGGCGGATGTTGGCGAACGTGCCGCGGATCATCACCTCGTGGTTGCCGCGCCGCGAGCCGTAGGAGTTGAAGTCCTTCACCTCGACGCCGTTGGCCTGCAGGTACTGAGCCGCCGGGGTGCCGGTCTTGATCGAGCCGGCGGGCGAGATGTGGTCGGTGGTGACCGAGTCGCCGACCTTGACCAGCACCCGGGCGCCGGAGATGTCGGTGACCGGCTGCGGCTGCTCGGGCATGCCGTCGAAGTACGGCGCCTTGCGCACGTAGGTGGAGTCGGGGTCCCACTCGAAGGTGTTGCCCGTCGGGATCGGCAGCGAGCGCCAGTGGTCGTCGCCCTTGAACACGTCGGCGTAGTCGCGCTCGAACATGTCGCGGCCGATCGAGGAGTTGACGACCGCGGAGATCTCCTCCGGCGACGGCCAGATGTCACGCAGGTAGACCGGCTCGCCGTCGTTGCCGATGCCCAGCGGCTCGGTGTCGAGGTCGAGGTCCATGGTGCCGGCCAGCGCGTAGGCGACCACCAGCGGCGGCGAGGCCAGGTAGTTCATCTTCACGTCGGGGTTGATGCGGCCCTCGAAGTTGCGGTTGCCGGACAGCACGGCGGTGACCGCGAGGTCGTTGGCCTGGATGGCCTCGGAGATCTCGGTGGGCAGCGGGCCGGAGTTGCCGATGCAGGTGGTGCAGCCGTAGCCGACCAGGTTGAAGCCGATCTTGTCGAGGTACGGCTGGAGGCCGGAGCGCTCGAAGTAGCCGGTGACGACCTGCGAGCCGGGGGCCAGCGAGGTCTTGACCCACGGCTTGCGGGTCAGGCCCTTGTCGACGGCGTTGCGGGCCAGCAGGGCCGCGCCGAGCATGACGTACGGGTTGGAGGTGTTCGTGCACGACGTGATCGCGGCGATCGAGACGATGCCGTGGTCGATCTCGAACGAGGTGCCGTCGGCCAGCGTGACCGGGACCGGCTTGTGCGGCCGGACGCCGCCCGCGTCGGCGTTGGAGGCCGGGGCGTCGGAGGCGGGGAAGCTCTCCTCGACGGCCTCGTCGACCCCGTCGGCGTCGGCCACGTAGTTGCGCACGTCGCGGCGCCAGGCCTCCTTGGCCGACGACAGGGCGATGCGGTCCTGCGGGCGCTTCGGACCGGCGATCGACGGGACGACCGTGCCCAGGTCGAGCTCGATGTACTCGGAGAAGACCGGCTCGGGGCCCTGCGGGTCGAGCCAGAGGCCCTGGGCCTTGGCGTACGACTCGACGAGGGCGATCTGCTCCTCGGAGCGGCCGGTCAGGCGCAGGTAGTCGACGGTCTGACCGTCGATCGGGAAGATGGCGCAGGTGGAGCCGAACTCGGGGCTCATGTTGCCGATCGTGGCCCGGTCGGCCAGCGGCACGGACGAGACGCCCTCGCCGTAGAACTCCACGAACTTGCCGACCACGCCGTGCTTGCGCAGGATCTCGGTGATCGTCAGCACCAGGTCGGTGGCGGTGGCGCCGGCCGGGAGCTTGCCGCTGAGCTTGAAGCCGACCACGCGCGGGATCAGCATGGAGATCGGCTGGCCGAGCATCGCGGCCTCGGCCTCGATGCCGCCGACGCCCCAGCCGAGCACGCCGATGCCGTTCTCCATGGTGGTGTGGGAATCGGTGCCGACGCAGGTGTCGGGGTATGCCTTGCCGTCGCGGATCATGACGACGCGGGCCAGGTGCTCGATGTTGACCTGGTGCACGATGCCGGTGCCGGGCGGGACGACCTTGAACTCGTCGAAGGCGGTCTGGCCCCAGCGCAGGAACTGGTAGCGCTCGCGGTTGCGCTCGTACTCGCGCTCGACGTTGCGCTGGAAGGCGTCGGGGTGGCCGAAGTAGTCGACGATGACCGAGTGGTCGATGACCATCTCGGCCGGGGCCAGCGGGTTGATGCGGGCCGGGTCGCCGCCCAGGTCGCGCACGGCCTCGCGCATGGTGGCCAGGTCGACGACGCAGGGCACGCCGGTGAAGTCCTGCATGATGACGCGGGCCGGGGTGAACTGGATCTCCACGCTCGGCGCGGCCTTCGGGTCCCACTCGCCCAGCGCGCGGATGTGGTCGGCGGTGATGTTGGCGCCGTCCTCGGTGCGGAGGAGGTTCTCCAGCAGGATCTTCAGGCTGTACGGGAGGCGTGCAGCGCCCTCGACGGCATCCAGCCGGAAAATCTCGTACGACGCGTCGCCGACGCGCAGCGTGTCACGGCTGCCGAAGCTGTTCGCGGACACGGTGGTTCGCCTCCTCATAGACGGTTGCTCAGTCCAAATCCTGCCGCACGCCGAGAGCGAGAAGAACGTTAGGTCACCCTAACTCGCGCGTTGCAGCGGATGTCTCGACGTCAAGATATCTCCAGAGTATCTCGACATCAAGTTAAACGGGTGCCAGCCGCCAGAACAGCAGCCCGATGATCGCCACCGACAGCACCGGGGCCAGGATCTTCTGCTCGAACTTCTTGCCGGTCTTGATCCCGATCTTCCACGGCAGCACGAACTTGGCCCCGAGCGGCCAGAGCACCGGGCAGCCGCGCTCGGTCATGCAGTCGCCGACGACGTGGATCAGGCAGCCGATGCCGACGGCCAGGCCGAGCCAGGCGTACCCGACGGCCAGCGAGAGGAAGACGGCGTACAGCCCGGCGGTCAGCCCGATGTTGACCGCGGCCGAGCCGAGTTTGTTACCCGGGATGCCGACGCCGATGGCGCGCAGCGCCAGGCCGATCAGCAGGACCACCATGATGTCGCGGCCGATGGGATAGGTGTTGGCCAGCCAGTGCGTGCCGATGCCCACCGCGACGGCGAACACCAGCGAGTGGGTCGCGCCCCGGTGCCCGCCGCTCAGCCACGCGACGACCTTGCTCAGCGCCCAGGTGACCGGCCCGAAGGTCTGGGCGATGGTCGCGCTCGGGTGGTCGAGGTCGGGCAGCATCGCCGCGCCCGCGCAGATGATCGCGCCGGCGATGAGCTCGGCCGGACTGAGCGCGCCGGCCATGATGCCGGTCTCGATGAACCGGGAGGATTCGTTCAACAGCGGCAGCGCGGCCAGCGCCGGCGCCAGTCCCAGCCAGGCGATGGCCCCCGTCATCGCGTGCGTGTGCCCCATCATGATCGGGACTGTACGGCAAACCCCGCCCGCGCGCGGCCGGGCCCCGGAGAATCGGTCTCCGCACCCCGGACCACCATATTTTTATTTAACGCGACAAATCATAATCTTTTCGGTCATCATTTGTCCCTTTTCGCGGCTTTATGCGTCCTATTTGTTTAGGGCTCCCATAAGCCGATTCGCCCCCGTAGGCTCGGCTCGCACATCCCCGAGGACGGGAGCAGGCGATGGCCGTCAACAGCACCGACACCGGTTCCGTACGGGAGCCGTTCGCCCGCGAGAAACCGCGGCAAATGAGCAACGACACCCGCTATCTGTGCGCGGCCGCATATCTGGACAGCGGCTTTCGCGACCACGTGATGGACGAACTCCTGTCCGATCCATATCGCGCCGTCTCCCCGTCCTACGGGGACTTCGACCTCATGCCGGTGATCCATCATTGCCGCCGCTCCCGTTCGATGCTCATCGTGCGCGACGTGCTGATCACCGTGATCCTCCTGTTCGGGCTGGTGGTGTCGCCGCTGACGACGATCCAGTGGGTGGTCATGCTGGTGCCGTTCGTGCTCCTGACGACCGGCCCGGTGCGGAACGGGCCGCTGATCGTCAAGGCGCTGATCTGGATCTGGGCCGTCTGGTCGGCGTTCGGGCTGTTCCTGACCGCGATCTTCCAGCAGTCGCTCCTGCTCCTCATCGGCGGGCTGAACGAGCGTTACCTCACCGCGTTCGACTTCACCGAGGCGGTCGGCGCGATGCTGAGCATGTTGTTCATCCCGCTGGTCACGCTCGCCGTCGCGCTGGTGTACCGCATCGCGGTCTACCTGACGCTGGCCGGCGTGCTCAGGCCGGGCGCGCCCGCGCCGGAACCGGGCGTCACCGACCCGAAGACCCGCGCCAGGCTCGACTACGTGCACCGGGCGCAACACGGCAACATCACCATGTACGCCAACGAGGACGCGTTCATGGGCGCCGGGCACATCCTGCTCAACTGGTCGATCGCGGTCGAGCTGGACCGGGTCCGCGAACCCGAGGGCCCGCCAAGCCGCCGTGACACGCCCGTCGACATCGACCCCATGGTGCTGCACGCGTTCGTCAGGAACCGGCTGCAGGAGATGCGCGACCACGTGCTGCGCCCGAACGAGGGCATCCACCGCCTCGACCTCGGCGACCACGTGGTGACCAAGGGCCTGTTCACCGTCTCCGACTGGTACGGCGACGGCACCGGCGTGGCGCACCCGCTGATCGACCCGGCCGGGCTGCCCCGCTACCAGGCGCACCCCGACGAGATCGCGGCGATCGCCCGCCACCCGCAGGGCGGCGTGCGCTACTACCAGCGCGTGACGATCAGCAACACCGGCCAGGAGATCCGCGACCTGAACGGCAGGCTCGTCGCGCCCGCCGCCGACCAGGAGGCGATCACCTCGGCGTTCATCCACCTGGCCGTCGAAGGGCGGATGCTCTACACGCAGTTCGTGGTCACCGTGCTGCCGCCGGTGCTCCCGATCTACCACGTGGTGGACCTGCTGCCCGCGATGAACAGCCGGCGCATCGCCTGGGAGGCGGTCAGGGCGCTGAAGCTGCGCCTGCTGCGTGACGTGCTGGCCGCGCCGGTACGCGCCGCGCGCACCGGGGTGCAGGCCGTCCGGCAGGGCCTGACCAGGCCCAACCCGGCCAAGTACGTCGTGTACCCGTACGGGGCCGGGTTCAGCGTCCGCGAGTTCGGCGCCGACGACGACCTGCAGACCCACATCCAGCGACTCGACGTGCGCAAGTACGTGCGGATGATCGAGCAGCGGCTCACCGAGTCCGTCCTGGACTTCTTGGAGGAGCGCGGGGTGGAGACCGGCGCGTACCGGATGCAGGCGGCCAACGTGACCAACCAGAGCATGTACGTGTTCGGAAGTACGGTGAGCGGGCCGATCGCCTTCGGCTCCCACGCCTCGGCGACGGTCAACAACCCGCCCCGCCCGGCCAGCTGACGAAGGGGAGGCTCCCATGGGAACCGAGTACGGCATGCACATCAGCGGCGGAAACGTCAGCGGGCCCATCGCGATGGGCCCGCACGCCCGCGCCACCGTCAACAACTTCGCCGACCCGGCCGCGGCGCGGCTGCTCGACCGGCTCGAGCAGCTGATCGGGGAACACCAGTCCGAGGTGGCCGAGCCCGAGCGGGCGCTCAGGGACGTGGCCGACGTGCGGCAGGAACTGGCGGAGACCGAGCCGGACAGGTCGCGCGTGCTCGACGCCCTCAAGCGGCTGTCGGCGCGCGCGGCGGAGGTCTCGGTGATCGTCGAGGTGGTCGGCCAGATCCGCGAACTGTTCGGCTGACCAGCGCCGCCGGCCGGCATCGAGGCCGGCAGGCTCAGGGCTGGCCAGGCTCCAGGCCCGGGCGGCGGAACGCTCCATCGGGCCCGCGCGGGCCGCGCTCAGCCCGTCTTCGGCCCGAAAGGGCTGGTAAACGCAGACGAGGCCGTCTCCACGGCGACAGCACCCCCCAGCCCTGCCGACGTGGAACGACCTCGTCTGCTGTGTTCAACGGTACTAGTCCCAAGCATGTTCCCAAATTCCGCAACTTTTTCGTGATCTGGCTCACTCTCTTCTTCGCCTTGCCGACGACATGTTCTCGATATATCGTTGACATATCAAGAACAGATCGTGATACCGGAGGAAGAGATGTCTTCAGCACAGGCGGCGGGTGGCCACTGGCCAGGCGCGCACGAGTACAAGCGGGCCGCACGCGAGGCGTTCAAGGCCGTGGCCGACGCGTTCGAGCAGTTCGGCGCCCCCCACCAGCGTGGTCCGCACGAGCATCGGGGCCCGCACGAGCACCGTCACCGCGGGCGACGGCCCGGCGGTCCCTTCCCGTTCGACTTCGGCCGCGGCGGCCCCTGGGGCGGCCCCGGCGGCGGTCCGTGGGGCGGTCCGCGTGGCTGGGGCGGCGGCCGGGGCCGCAAGGCCAAGCGGGGCGACGTCCGCGCCGCGATCCTCGCGCTGCTGGCCGAGGAGCCGCGCAACGGCTACCAGATCATCCAGGAGATCGCCGAGCGCAGCGAAGGCGGCTGGAAGCCCAGCCCCGGCGCCGTCTACCCGGCGTTGCAGCAGCTCACCGACGAGGGCCTGGTCATCTCCGAGGAGAACGAGGGCCGCAAGACCTTCACGCTCACCCAGGCCGGCCGCGACTACATCGAGTCGCACGCCGACGAGGTGCGCGCCCCCTGGGACGAGATGCGTCCCGACATCGACGACAACGCCGCCGATCTCTGGCACATCGCCAGGCAGTCGGCGTTCGCGATGATGCAGGTTCTGCAGACCGGGAACGACGCACAAATCCGCGAAGCGCGTAAGACTCTGGTTGAGACCCGGCGCAAGCTCTACCAGATTCTGGCCGACGGCGACCCGGGCGAGGAATGACCCCGATGACCGGCGCCGTACCGGAAAGCCGGTTCGGAGAGAGCGAGGACCACGTCATGGACCCCAACGATCTCCGCATCGGCGACGCCGAGCGCGAGCAGACGATGGCCGCGCTGCGCGAGCACTTCGCGCAGGGCCGCCTGACCCACGAGGAACTGGACGAACGGCTCGACCGGGCACTGGCCGCCAAGACGGCCCGTGACCTGGCCGCGGTCACCTCCGACCTGCCCGGCGCCGCCTACCGCGAAGCCGGGTCGCCCTACGCGCCGGCCGACCCGCACGAGGAGCACGGCGGACACGGTTGGCACGGCTGGCACGGCGGGCTTCATCCGCACGAGGGGCATCATCGGCACGGCCGGCACGACGTCGACGGCTGGCACGAGGCCATGCGGGCGCACCGGCGGCAGATGCAGGCGATGCACCGGGCGAGCCGGGAGCAGGTCCGCGCCATGCATCAGGCCCGCAGGGAGATGCACCGCGGGCGCCGCGGCCACCACGGCCCGAGCCCGATGGTGCCGATCCTGGTCGCCCTGGCCGCCGTCGGGCTCATGGTGGGCGGCTTCGGGCTGGTCAAGATGCTGATCGTGGTGGTGGTCGTGTCGTTCCTGATCAAAGCGGCGCACCGCCGCTTCCACTGCAGGGACTGACCGCGGGCGACGTCACTCCCCCAGGGAGTCCCGCAGTTCGCGCATCGCCCCCGCGATGCCGTCGGCGGTCCAGTGGGCGTTGAGCCCGCTCGGATTCGGCAGGACCCACACCCTGGCACCCCCCACCAGATCCGGCTGCGGCCCGATGCGTGCCTTGGGCCGGGCGAAGGCCGCCCGGTAGGCCGAGATCCCGAGCACCGCCAGCACCTTCGGCTCCCACTCGGCCACCTTGCCGGCCAGTAGCCGGCCGCCCTCGGCCAGCTCCTCCTTGGTCAGCTCGGCCGCCTTGGCGCTGGGCCTGGCGACGATGTTCGTGATGCCCAGCCCGTACGCGGGCAGCAGGTGCTGCTCGGCCGGGACGAGCAGCCGCGGCGTGAACCCCGAACGATGCAACGCCGGCCAGAACCGGTTACCCGGCCGGGCGAAGTGATGGCCGGTGGCCTCGGACATGAGACCGGGGTTGATGCCGCAGAACAACACGTCCAGCGAGGGACCGAGCACGTCGTCGAGCACGCACGAAGGCTACCCGCTCGGGCCGGCTCACCCGCCGAGGCCGTCCATGCTCCACAGCCGCACCAGCGGGCCGTCGGCCAGGAGCATGAAGTCGATGGCCCGCGAGAGCGTGTCACCCACGTGCCAGACCACCCCGGGCAGGGACGCCACCACCAGCCCGCCGGAGGTGAAGTACACGTGCGAGCGGCACAGCCACCAGCCGAGCGGGCAGAACGGCGCGCCGAACCACTCGGCCAGGTCGTTCGCCTCGCGCAGGTGGCGCAGTCCCACGCCCAGCGGGTCGACGACGAACGGTTCGTCGTTCTTGAAGCCGGTGCCCTCGACGTTGACGGGACCGGCCTCGATGCCCGCCAGGCAGCTCAGGACCTCTTCCATGACCGGGTCGATCCGGTATCCGGCCGATCTCAGGGCCGCGAGGACGCCGGAGACGTCGACGCGGCGGTCCTCCGCCCAGCCCCGGCGCACCAGGGCCGCGCGGCTCTCCGGGGCCGGCCGAAGCTCCAGCACCCGAGCCCACCTTCTCCCGTGGTGATGCGGTCCCGTGTCCGGGCCGTCTCGCGGAACGGTACCCGGCCCCGGCGCGCGTTACCCCATTTCTTCAAGCCTGCGGCCCTTGGTCTCCTTGACCCACTTGGTCACGAATAGGAATGACAGGGCCGCGAAGAGCGCGTACATGGCGTACGTCAGCGGCAGGTTCCACTCCGACATGGCCGGGAACGTCACCGTGACCAGCCAGTTGGCGAGCCACTGGGCCGCGGCGGCGACGCCCAGCGCGGCGGCGCGGATGCGGTTGGGGAACATCTCCCCCAGCAGCACCCACACCACCACACCCCACGACAGGGCGAAGAACAGCACGAACACGTTGGCGGCGACCAGCGCGATCGGTCCCTGCGGGTCGGGCAGCCTGACGTTGTCACCGATCTGGCGGGCGTGGCTGAACGCCCAGGCGGCCGTGCCCAGCGCGATCGCCATCCCGGCCGAGCCGGTGAGCAGCAGCGGCTTGCGTCCGATCTTGTCGACCAGGGCGATCGCGATGAACGTGCCGACGATGTTGATGATCGAGCTGGAGAAGCTGATCAGCAGGGAACTCTGCTGGTCGATGCCCACCGACTGCCACAGCACCGACGAGTAGTAGAAGATCACGTTGATGCCGACCAGCTGCTGGAACGCCGACAGGACGATGCCGATCCAGACGATCGGCAGCAGTCCGAGCGCCTTGCCGCGCAGGTCCTTCATGGTGGGGCGGGCCTCGGTGCGCAGCACGTTCTGGATCTCGGAGACGCGCGCGTCCAGGTCCACGTCGTCGCCCTCGACCTCGGACAGCACCTCGCGGGCCCGGCGGGTGCGCCCGGACATCACCAGGTAACGCGGCGACTCCGGGATCGTGGAGGCGAACAGCAGGAACAGCAGCGCCGGCACCACGCACGCGCCGAGCATCCACTGCCAGGCCTGCAGGCCCCAGAGGTGGTTGTTGACGTCACCGTCGGCCTGCCGTGCGATCACGTAGTTGACCGCCTGCGAGACCGCGATGCCGAGCACGATCGCGAGCTGCTGGAACGAGCCCAGCCTGCCGCGGTAGGCGGGCGGCGACACCTCGGCGATGTAGGCGGGCCCGAGCACGGAGGCCATGCCGATGCCAACACCGGCCAGCAGCCGCCAGAAGCCCAGGTCCCAGATGGCGAACGGGAGCATCTGCCCGATCGAGCTGATCGCGAAGACGATGGCCGCGATCTGCATCGACCGGGTGCGCCCGACCCGGTCGGCCAGCCCGCCGCCGAACCACGCGCCGAGCGCGGAACCGAGCAGCGCGATGGCCACCACGACCCCGATCTCCACCGAGCCCACGTCGAAGTGCCGCTGGATGCCGACGACCGCGCCGTTGATGACCGCGCTGTCGTATCCGAACAGGAACCCGCCGATGGCCGCCGCGGCCGCGATGAGCACGACGTGGCCCAGGTGCTCCTGGTGCTGGTACTGAGTAGCCATGCAGGTCCTTCCCCCGGATCAAGGACCTACCCGCAGCTCACGGGCGTACCGCTGCCCTTGCTCAACCTTGAAAGAACCCGATATTTCGCAATACTGCTGCTCTATGCGGATGATCTGGTTACGGATGGTCCTGTGCCTCGGGGGGATCGCCGGCGTCTTCTGGCTGGGCGGCGTCCTGCTGACCGACGGCCCGTTCTGCACGCCCGACGGCTGCGCGGACCCGGTGCCGTACCGGGTGGAGCTGCCGCTCGACCCGGTCACCTGGGGCGTCACCACCGCGGGCGGGCGGCGCGAGGAGCCCGCCGACCGGCCCTGGGCGGTCCGCGACGGCGTGCTCCAGCGCTGGGACGGCGCCACCTGGCGGACGGCGGACCTCCCCCAGGTGCCGGTCCCGGACACCGTCGGCGACCCGGCAAAGCTCACGCCCGGCCGGCTCAAGGACGTCGTCAACCTCTCCGAGACCGAGGCCTGGGCGGTCGGCGACCTGACCACGCACCTGTGCTGCGACCTGTGGAGCCATCACCGCGAGCTGATCATGCGCTGGGACGGGCGCTCCTGGCGCCTGCTCGACCTCGGCCTGCGCGGCGTGCGACTGCACCACGCGGCGCCGGACGGCGCCGGCGGGCTGTGGGTGACGGCCGAGGACGGCCGGGGCAAGGTCGTCATGCTGCACCAGTCGGGCGGCCGCTGGACGCAGAGCCCGGTGCGGCTGCCCGCGGGGACCCCGAGCGCGGACGTCGTCGCGCTCGGCCGGGGCAGGCTGACGCTCATGCCGTACAACCTGCCCACCGGGCTGCCTGAGGAGATCGTCCTGTCACCGGCCTAGGACGCCGGGGTCACAGCCGCGGGTCGACCGGCTCGGACTCCAGCGCCAGCACCGCGAAGACCGGCTCGTGCACCCGCCAGGCCGCCTCGCCCTCGGCCAGCCGCGACAGCGCCTCCAGCCCCAGCGCGTACTCGCGCAGCGCCATCGACCGCTTCTTGCCGAGGAAGCGGCGGCGCAGCACGTCCAGCGACTCGGTGTAGTCGGGGCCGTAGATGATGCGCAGGTATTCGCGCCCGCGCACCTTCACGCCCGGCTGCACCCGCCCGGCCGTGTACGCGGCCGGCTTGACCACCATGCCCTCGCCGCCGTCGGCCGTCATCGACTCCCACCACTCGGTCGCGGCGGCCCGCGAGGCGGCCGAGTCGAGCGAGACGAACACGTGCCTGGTCGGGGTGATCAGCGGGGAGTCGAGCAGCCCCAGCGTCGACAGGTGCCAGGCGTGCGGCTCCAGCGCGGTGTTGCGCCCTTCGCAGGCCAGGATCTGGAACGGCGCGACCCGCACGCCGTCGAGCCCGTCGACCGGCCAGCAGTAGCGTGCGTAAGCGTCGCGGAACAGGGCAGCGTTGTCGGAGCGGCGTCGGGTGCGGGCCAGCAACCCGCCCACATCCAGCCCGCGCTCGGCCGCCGCCGCCAGCGCCGCCACCGCCTCGGGCAGCGCGGCGCGGGCCGCGGCGCCGACGGAGGCGTACTGGGTGCGGATCAGCTCGCCGGCCTTGGCCGACCAGGGCAGCAGCTCGCAGTCGAGCACCACCCAGTCCGAGCCCAGCGACTCCCACAGCGGCTCGCAGGCCGCGCGCAGCCGGTCGACCAGCGGCGCCATGTCATGGAAGAACGGCCGTCCGGTACGCGTGAAGACCGCGCCCGCGCTGCCGTCGGTGACGCCGAAGCGCGCCGCGGCCGCCTCGGGCGTCCTGGCCAGCACGGCGACCGCGCGCGAGCCCATGTGCTTCTCCTCGCACACGACCTCGCTCACCCCGGACGCGGCGAACTCCTCGAACGCCTCGTGCGGGTGCTCCAGGTAGCCGTCCAGCGTGGACGTCCCCGGCGGGGCCATCGTCGGCGGCAGGTAGACCAGCCAGCGCGGATCGACCGCGAAGCGGCTCATGACCTCCAGCGCGGCGGCCGCGTTCTCCTCCATGACCTTCACCCGGGTGCCGAACCTGGTCTCGACGTGCCGGGTACCGATCACGTCGTTGATGTCGAGCATGCCGGGATCGCGGGACGGCCCGCCGAGCGGCTTGACCGATTCGTACCAGGTCTTCTCCGCCGGCACCTGGACGATCTCCCGCTCCGGGTAGCGCAGCGCGGTCAGGTGGCCGCCGAACACGCAGCCGGTGTCGAGGCAGATCGTGTTGTTGACCCACTCCGGACGGGTCGTCGGCGTGTGGCCGTAGACGACCATGGCCCGGCCCCGGTACTCCTCGGCCCACGGGTAGCGGACCGGCAGGCCGTACTCGTCGGTCTCGCCGGTGGTGTCGCCGTACAGGGCGAACGCGCGGACCCGGCCGGAGGCGCGGCCGTGGTAGGCCTCCTTGAGCCCGGCGTGCGCGACGACGAGCCGGCCGCCGTCGAGGCGGTAGTGGCTGAGCAGGCCGTCCATGAACCGCCTGGCCCGCTCGACGAACTCGGGCGGCTGGGCGGCGAGCTGGTCGAGCGACTCCTGCAGGCCGTGCGCGACCGTGACCTTGCGGCCGTTGAGCGCGCGCACGAGCTTCTGCTCGTGGTTGCCCGCCACGCAGATCGCGGTGCCCGCCTCGACCATGTCCATGACCAGCCGGAGCACGCCGGGCGAGTCTGGGCCGCGGTCGACCAGGTCGCCGACGAACACGGCGGTGCGGCCGTCGGGGTGGTGCAGGCCCTGCCAGCCGAGCTCGCGCAGCAGCGTCTCCAGCTCGGCGCGGCAGCCGTGCACGTCGCCGATGATGTCGAAGGGGCCGGTCAGCTCGCGCTTGTCGCTCCACGCCTTCTCGTAGACGATCTCGGCGTTCTCGATCGCGTCGAGCCCGCGCAGCACGTGCACGCGGCGGAACCCGTCGTTGTTGATCTTGCCGAGGGAGCGGCGCAGGTCCTTGCGCTGCCTGATGACGACGCCGGGGCCGAAGTCGCGGTCGGGACGCGCGTTGTTGCGCTCGATCGCCACCTCCTCCGGGGCGTCCAGGACGATCGCGTCGGCCAGCACGTCGTGCTTCCTGGCCAGGTCGATGAGGGACTTGCGGGCGGCGTACTGCACGTTGGTGGCGTCGACCACGGTGAACAGCCCGCGCGCCAGCCGCACGCCGACGATGTGGTGCAGCAGCTCGAACGCCGCCGGCGTGGCCGACTGGTCGTTCACGTCGTCGGCGACCAGGCCACGGCAGTAGTCGGAGGAGATGACCTGGGTCGGCTTGAAGTGCCTGGCGGCGAACGTCGACTTCCCGCTGCCCGACACGCCGACGAGCACCACGAGGGAGAGCTCAGGAACGCTGATCACGGGTGAACACTCCCATCTGGGTGGGCGGGCCGACCTCGGGGTCGTCGTCGCCCACCGGCTTGAACACGACCTGGTAGCCGTAGTCGGCGGCCACCCTGGCGGCCCACGCCTGGAACTCGGCGCGGGTCCACTCGAAGCGGTGGTCGGGGTGGCGTAGCCCGGTCAGGAACTCGTAACGCACGTTGTGCTCGACGTTGGGTGTGGTGACGAGCACGTGCTGGGGTCTGGCGTGGCCGAACACGACGCGTTCGAGCGCGGTCAGGCGCGGCGGGTCGACGTGCTCGATGACCTCCATGAGCACGGCCGCGTCGTAGCCGGTCAGCCGCTTGTCGGTGTAGGTGAGCGCGCCCTGGAACAGGCTGAGCCTGGCCCGCTTGCTGTCGGGCATGCGCTCCAGGCGGAGCTTGCGCGCGGCGATGGTGAGGGCCATCGACGACACGTCCGTGCCGGCCACGCGCGCGAACCTGGGCCTGGCCAGCAGCGCGCCGACCAGCTCGCCCTGGCCGCAGCCGAGGTCGATCACGCTGACCGCGCCCAGCTCCTCCAGGGTCGCCAGCACGGCCTCGCGGCGGCGCAGGTTGAGCGGCTTCGCCTTGGGCGCGGGCTCCCCGGTCGCCGCGTCGGGCGCGGGCTCTCCCGTTTCCGCCTCGGCCGTCGCCGTTTCCCCCTCTGCTTCCGCCTCGGCCGCCGCCGCCTCGTCGGCGGCGCTCTCGTCCGGCGCGGCCTCCTCGGCCACCGGCGGCTCCAGCTCCTCCTCCGTCTCGTCGCCCAGCTCGGCCAGCCTGGCGAGCGCGGTGCGGGCCAGCGCCCAGCGCCGTCCCATGTAGCGGCGGGTGATCAGGCCGCGCTCCGGGTGGCCGTGCAGCCAGCCGGTCCCGGCCCTGACCAGCTTGTCGACCTCGTCGGGCGCGATCCAGTAGTGCTTGCCGTCGTCGAGCACCGGCAGCAGCACGTACAGGTGGTTGAGCGCGTCGGCCAGCCGCAGCGTGCCGCTCAGCGTGAGCCGCACGTACCGCGAGTCGCCCCACTCGGGGAAACCCTCGTCCAGCGGGACGGACTCGGCCGCGACGTCCCAGCCCAACGGCTCGAACAGGCGCCTGGCCAGCTCGGGACCGCCCCGGCAGGGCAGCGCGGGCAGCCTGATCTCCAGCGGCAGCGGGCGCTCGGCCAGCTCGGGACGCGCCTTGCAGCGACCGGCCCGCGCGGTGCGGAAGACGTCGGCCAGCGCCACGGCCAGCAGCGACGAGGCCGCGTACGGCCGGTCGTTGACGTACTGCGACAAGCTGAAGTCGGGCGAGTTCCTGCCGCGCGATCTGACCAGCGCCACCGGGTCGACGTCGAGCATGAGCGCCGCCGTGCAGCGTTCGTCGCCCGCCTCGGGATAGAAGACCGTGGCGGTGCCGAACGACTGGCCGAACTCCTGCACGCGCTCGGGATGCTTGTGCAGGAGGAAGCCCAGGTCGGTCGCCGGACGGGCAGTGGTCGAGATCGTCAGAAGCACGCCCCAAGTCTGCCGTAGCCCGGCAAAACACCGCCACGCGATTTAACCCGCCACGCGATTTAACCCGCCACGCGATTTGCACGTGCGGCTTACACGTGCGGCTTACACGTGCGGCAGCACCTCGGCGGCGATCAGCTCCAGCTGGTCGAGGTCGGACAGGTCGAGAACCTGCAGGTAGACGCGCTCCGCGCCGAGCTCGCCGAACTTCCCGAGCTTGTCGAGCACCTCGGCCGGAGTTCCGGCCAGCCCGCCTTCGCGCAGCGTGGCCAGGTCCTGGCCGATGGCCGCGGCGCGGCGCTCCAGCTCGGCCTGGTCGCGTCCGACGCACACGGTCTGCGCCGCCGACAGGACGAGCGTGCGGCCCGCCTCCTCCGCCGCCCGGCGCACCCGGTCGAACGCCTGGCCGGTGTCGGCGACGCCGTGGAACGGCACGTTGTACTCGTCGGCGTACGCGGCGGCCAGGCGCGGGGTGCGCTTGGCGCCGAAACCGCCGATGATCAGCGGCGGCTTGGGCCGCTGGGCCGGCTTGGGCAGTGCGGGCGAGTCGGCGAGCCGGTAGTAGCGGCCGTCGAAGTGGTACGACTTCTCCGCCGTCCACAGCCCGGTGATGATCTCCAGCTGCTCCTCGAACCGGCCGAACCGCTCGCCGAGCGGCGGGAACGGGATGCCGTACGCGGTGTGCTCGCCGTCGAACCAGCCGGTGCCGAAGCCCAGCTCCACCCGTCCGCCGCTCATCTGGTCGACCTGCGCCACGCTGATCGCCAGCGGGCCGGGCAGGCGGAACGTGGCCGGCGACACCAGCGTGCCCAGCCTGATCCTGGAGGTCTCCCTGGCCAGGCCGGCCAGCGTGATCCAGGCGTCGGTCGAGCCCGGGCCCGGGTCACCCGCCCCGATGCGCTGGTAGTGGTCGGAACGGAAGAACGCGTCGAATCCCAGCCGCTCGGTGGCCTGGGCGACGGCTAGCAGGTCGTCGTACGTGGCGCCCTGCTGGGGCTCGGTGAAGATCCGCAGCTTCATGACGCCATTATCCGCACACATCGGACGGCATCGGGAAAAGGCCCGCGCCGCGTGGCGAACACTTGCTAACGTTTCTGCGCGTAGCCGACCAACCACTCGGAGTTGCGTATGTCGCGGCACGTGCGGCCGCCCGGCACGCTGCCCCGCCCGCTCGCGTTCCTCGGCGCGGTGCTGCTCGTCGGGGGCACGGCGATGGCGATCTCCGTGCTCCCCGCCCCGGCCGAGCCGGAGGCCACACCCGCGCCACGGGCCGCCACCGTGTCTCCCCCGCCGGCCACCTCCGGCGCCGAGCCCGCGGGTCCCGCCGGGTTCGTCGCGTTCGTCGACACCGCCCTCGATCCCGGCCTCGACCTGGCCGCCGAGTCGCGCCGCAGCGGCGTGCGCTGGTACGAGCTGGGCCACGTGATCGCGGGCGGCGACGACGGCTGCTCGCCCCGCTGGGCCACTTCCGCGGCGCCGGGCGCGTCTTCGACGGCCGCCCAGGGCGTGCTGGCGGCGCGCGCCCGGCCGCTGGGCGAGCGGCTGGGGCGGCTGCGCGCGGCGGGCGGCGAGGCCGGTCCCGTCTTCGGCGGCCCCGCCGGGCGCGAGCCGGCCGCCGCCTGCACCAGGCCGGGCGCCCTGGCCGCGCTCTACCGTCGCGTGGTGGTGGCGCTCGACGCCCGCTACGTCGGCTTCGAGGTGCGTGACAGCGCGGATCGGGCCACGGTGCTGCGCCGGGCCAGGGCCGTGCACCAGGTGCAGCGCGAGCGTCCGCTGCGGGTGGCCGTCACGCTGCCGCTTGGCCCGTACGGGCTGAGCGCCGAGGACGCGGCGATGTTGCGGCTCACGCGCCGGGCGGGCGTGCGGATCGACACGGTCGGCCTGCTGGCGCGGATCGAACCGCAGACCGCGCCGGACGGGCGCATGCGCCGGCTGGCCGCGGCCGTCCGCGCGGCCAGAACCCAGATCGACGCGGCGCTCGGCGACAGCGGCGGGCGGATCGCCCTGACCTCGGTGCTCACCGGATCGGCCGATCTGAGCGAGCTCGACGCGCGCAAGCTCGTCGCCTACGCCGACCGGCACCGGCTCGCCTGGTTGTCACTGCGCGGCCAGGAACCCGCACCCGAGATCGCCAGAATTCTCTGGCACCCCCCTCGCTGAATATAGGATTTTGACGACATTGCGGTCAGCGGGGGGAGGGGCGTGGTGGCGAGCCGTCCTACGTCAGCCAGAAAGATGCTGCTGTACTGGATGGATGCCATGGCCGTCCTCATGGCCCTGCTGCACCTGGCGATCGTCGGCACGCTCGCCGCGCTGGGGCACATCACGATCCTCCACGGGGCGGCCATGGTCGCCTGCCTGCTGGGCTTCTACGGGCTCTTCCCGTTCATCCTCAGGGACGGCTACGACGCACGCCGTTCGCCCCCGGCCAAGCTGTGGATCGCCGGCGCGTTCGTGGCGGCGTCGGTGGCGCTGCTGCCTCCGGGCGCCTTCGAGGACATCGCCACGTGGGCCGAGGTGTGGGCGTTCTGGTTCGCCCTGACCGCGCTCTTCCTGCCCCCGCGTGCGCTCGTGCTCCTCGGGGCCGCGCTGACCGCCGTGATCAGTGGATACACCTCCGTGGTCACCGGGCGTCCCTGGGCGGGCATCGCGGTCTCCCAGGCGGCCAGCGCCGTGCTGTTCACGCTCGCGCTGTTGATGTGGCGCTGGCTGTGGTGGACGATCAGGGACGCCCACGACAGCCAGCAGGCCAAGGCCAGCCTGGCGGTCTCGGAGGAGCGGCTGCGTTTCGCCCGCGACCTGCACGACCTGCTCGGCCACAGCCTGTCGGTCATCACGCTGAAGAGCGAGCTGGCCGCGAAGCTGTCGACCAAGGACGCCGGCCGCGCCGCCGCCGAGATGACCGAGGTGCATCGCCTGGCCGGGGAGGCGCTGGCCGAGGTGCAGGTGGCCGTGCACGGCTACCAGGCGCTCGACCTCGACGCCGAGCTGACCCGGGTGCGCGACGCGCTGTCGGCCGCGGGGACGCGGTGCGTGATCGACGTCCGCGCCGACGACCTGTCGCCGGCCGCGCGCACGCTGCTGGCCTGGGCCGTCCGCGAGGGCGTCACCAACATCATCAAGCACAGCACGGCCACCCGATGCGTGATCACCATCGAGCAGGGGGTGCTGGAGATCCGCAACGACGGCGTGCACGGGCAGGTGTCGGGGTCGGGCAGCGGGCTGCGCGGGCTGTCCGAGCGCATGGCCACGGCAGGCGGGTCCTTCACCGCCGAGCCCGCTCCCGGCGGCGAGTTCCTGCTGCGGGCGGCGGTCCCGGCATGAACCTCGACGTCCTCGCCCGCCTGCGTGAGTCCTACTCGCGGGTGCGGCACGCGTCCAAGCTGGACAAGGTCCGGTGGATGGTCCTGTACTCCAGCGACATCACCATCCTGCTGTCGCTCATGGGCTTCGTGGACCTGTACATCCGCTGGCAGAAGGGCATGTGGCCGCCGCTGCTCGCGGTCGCCGCGGTGCTGCTGGCGGTGCACATCACCCTGTCGTTCCGGGTGATCAGGATCGCCGTCGGCGGCGGGCCCCGGCCCGCCAGGATCCTGGCCACCACCGGCGTGATCGTCCTGCTGCTGTCGATCTTCCCGCTGGTGTGGGTCATTCCGACGTGGCTGGGGACGCTCGCGCCGTTCGTCCGCAGGCGGACCATCGTGCTGGCGTCCGCGGCGTCGGTCGCGGCGACCAACCTCTACGTGACGCTGGCGGACGAGTTCCAGCCGGCGGTGCTCCTGACGCAGACCGTGCTGACCGCGCTCTGCGCGGCGGCCCTGCCGGCGAACATGTCGCTGTGGCGGGTGGCCAAGGAGGCCCACGAGGGGCAGGAGGCCAAGGCCAGGCTGGCGGTGTCGGAGGAGCGGCTGCGTTTCGCCCGCGACCTGAACGCGCTGCTCGGGCAGAGCCTGTCCGACATCTCGGCCCGCGCGCTCGGCGCCTCCCGCGTGCTGGCGGCCGATCCGGGCACCGCCGCCCAGGAGATGTTCGAGGTGCGCGAGCTGGCCAGGCAGTCGCTGCGCGAGGTGCGCACGACCGTGCAGAACTATCGGGCGCTGGACCTGGACGAGGTGCTGTCGAGCGTGCGCGCGGTGCTGGAGGCAGCCGACGTACGCTGTACGGTACGGGCCGCCACCGCCGACCTGACGCCGGAGGCGCGCACGCTGCTGGCCACGGTGGTCCGGGAGGGCGCGACGAACGTGCTCAAACACAGCAAGGCGGAACGTTGCACGATCACGATCGAGGATGGGGTGCTGGAGATGTCGAACGACGGCGTGACGGGACCGGTGGGTGAGCACGCGCCGATCGGCCTGGCGGGCCTGGCCCAGCGGCTGAACGCGGCGGGCGGCACCCTGGAGGCCGCGCCGGCGCCTGGCGGCTCGTACCTGCTCAGGGCGGCGGTGCCGGCATGAACACGCGCGTGCTGCTGGCCGACGACGAACACCTGATCCGCGGCGCCATCGCGGCCCTGCTCGACCTGGAGGACGGCATCGAGGTCGTGGCCCAGGTGGGCCGGGGCGACGAGGTGGTGGCGGCGGTGGCCGAGCATCGTCCGGACGTGGCCGTCCTGGACATCGAGATGCCCGGCATGGACGGCCTGAGCGCGGCCGAGCAGATCAGCTCGCAGTGCAAGATCGTCATCCTGACCAGCCTCGGCCGGCCCGGCTACCTGCGCCGCGCCATGGCGGCCGGGGTGAGCGGCTTCCTCGGCAAGGACGCCTCGGCGGAAGAGCTGGCCATGGCGATACGCAAGGTGCGCGCCGGCGGCCGCTACCTGGACGCCGAACTGGCCGCGGCGGCCATGGCGGCCGGCGACAGCCCGCTGACCGAACGCGAGCGCGACGCGCTGCGGCTGGCCGGAGACGGGGCCGCCATCTCGCGGATCGCCGCCGAGCTGCACCTGACGGAGGGCACGGTACGCAACTACCTGTCCAGCGCCATGACCAAGCTCAACGCCCAGAACCGGCTGGAGGCCATCCGGACGGCCCAGCGCATGGGCTGGCTCTGACGAGCCGCCGCCGGGCCGGGAATGGATCGCGAGTGGGGGCCGTTACCTATCTCGTAACCGGTGTGTCCAGTGTCCCCGGGCCTCACCTACCGCCTTCGCGGACTACCGTTCGGCTGGAGCCGCGTTGAGCCTTTCGCCGAGAGGCGACCTGCACACCGGTACGCACACGTGAAAGGGCCGCTCTCCCCCAGGGGAGAGCGGCCCTTCGAACGTCCCGATACACGGCCTGCCGCGCCGCCGGTGCTACTCCCTGACCAGCAGTGCCACGCACTCCACATGGTGAGTCATGGGGAAGGCGTCGAAGGCCCGCAGGTCCGTCAGCGGGTAGCCGCGTTCGGCGAACCACGCCAGGTCCCGCGCCAGCGTGGCCGGGTCGCACGACACGTACACGATCCGCGACGCCTCCAGCCCGGCGATCCGCTCGACCACCTCGCGGCCGAGCCCGGACCGGGGCGGGTCGACCACGACCAGGTCGGCGCGTTCGATCTGGAACCGGTCGAGGGCCTCCTCCACTCGCCCCCGCTCCACCCGCGCCTGCGGCAGGTCGCGGAGGTTGGCGCGGGCGTCGCGGACGGCGGCGGCCTCGGACTCCAGGCCGAACACGGCGCCGTCGGGGCCCACGCCCTCGGCCAGCCCGGCGGCGAACAGCCCGACGCCGCAGTACAGGTCGAGCGCCCACTCCCCCGGCTCGGGCGCGGCGTAGGACAGCACGGCGTCGAGCAGGGTCTCGGCGGCGCCCGGGTGGACCTGCCAGAAGCCGCTGCCGGCCACCCGGAAGTCGCGCTCGCCCACCTGCTCGTGCAGGACGCCCGAGCCGCGGCGCGGGACGGTGCGGCCCTTGCCCTGGTTGAGCAGGATGGAGGCGGGGGCGTCCAGTTCGGGGACGGTGACCGAGCGGCGCGGCTTGGGCGAGACGACGACGGCCCGCTCACCGCCGGAGGCGGCGATCACCTCGACGCCCGCCGCGCCCGGCCAGTCGTAGGCCTCGGCGCCGACGGCCTCCACCTCGGGGTGGGCGATCAGGCAGGCGTCGACGACCTCGATGTCGTGCGAGCGGTGCCTGCGGAAGCCGAGCTGCCCGTCGGGGCGCGCGGCGAACTGCACCCGGGTGCGCCAGCCGAGCCCGTCCTTCGCGCCGGGCACCTCCTCCACCACGACCTCGCGCTCCAGCCCGGCCAGCCGGTGCAGTTGCTCGGCGACCACGGCGGCCTTGAGCCCGCGCTGGGCCTCCAGCGTGGCGTGCTGCCAGTCGCAGCCGCCGCAGCGGCCTGGGCCCGCGTACTGGCACGGCGGGACGACGCGGTCGGCGGAGGGTTCGATGATCTCCACCGCGTCGGCTCTGAGGAAGCGGCTGGTCTCCTCGGTGACCCGGGCGATCACCCGCTCCCCCGGCAGCGCGTGCCTGACGAACACCACGCGTCCTTCGTGGCGCGCCACGCACCAGCCGCCGTGCGCGACCGGACCAACTGTCAGCTCGAGAGATGCCTGTTCCACAGAGACACCTTATGCCCTGACCTGGATGACTACTTTCCGTACTTGATCCATTATTCTAGGTGATTATGGACAGGGCGCGCGTGGTGCGGCGGCGGCTCGGCTTCGGGGGCACGCTGCTGGCCACGCTGTTCGCGTGCGCGTCGCTGACGCCGTCGCTGCTGCCGCGCACCTGGCTGTTCCAGGGCGTGATGGGCGCGATCACCGGCATCATGGGGTACGCGGTCGGCGCGTCGATCGGCGCGATCGGCCGGGCGGTCGTCCCGTACCGGCTGCCGGAGCGCGGGCGGGTGATCGCCTGGCGGGTGATGATCGGCGCCTGCGTGCTGCTGACCACGGTGACGTTCGGCTACAGCTTCGGCTGGCAGCGTGACCTGCGCGCGCTCATGGGGATGGACACCGCGATCACCTGGTTCGCGCCGGTGATCCTGGCCATCGCGGTCTCGTTGTTCCTGCCGTGTCTTCTCGTCGCCAGGCTGATCCGGCTGGGCGGGCGCACGCTGATCGACTGGCTGGACCGGTTCGTGCCGCCGTGGGCCGGTCACGTGGCCGGGGTGCTGATCATCGCGTTCCTGGTGGCGGTCTTCGCCAATGACGTGCTGTTCTCCGCGTTCGTGGCCAGGATGAGCGACGTCTCCTCGGTCGCCAACAGCGGCACGCATCCGGGCGTCAGCCCGCCCACCTCGGCCAAGCTCTCCGGCGGGCCGGGCTCGCTGGTGCGCTGGGAGTCGCTGGGCCGGGAGGGCCGCCGCTTCACCGGCACCGCCGCCACCCCCGACCAGCTGGAGTCGTTCTCCGGGCAGCCGGCCGCCGAGCCGATCCGGGTCTACGTCGGCCTCGACTCCACCGGCTCGGTAAGTGAGCGGGCCGCGCTGGCCGTGCGCGAGCTGGAGCGCACCGGCGCGTTCGGCCGTCCGGTGCTGGCGGTGCTCGGCACCACCGGCACCGGCTGGGTCGACGAGAACATCGCCGACTCGCTGGAGTTCATGTACAACGGGCACTCGGCGATGGTCGCGCTGCAGTACTCCTACCTGCCGAGCTGGGTGTCGTTCCTGGTCGACAAGGAGCGGGCGGCCCAGACGGGCCGGGCGCTGGTCAGCGCGGTACGCGCGCGCTGGGCGGCGCTGCCCGCGCACACCCGGCCCAAGCTGCTGCTGTCGGGCGAGAGCCTGGGCTCGTTCGCGCTGGAGGAGGCCTTCCGCGACCTGGACGACCTGATCGGCCGCACCGACGGCGCGCTGTTCGTGGGCCCGCCCAACGCCAACCACATCTGGTACGAGCTGACCACCGGCCGCCGCCCCGGCAGTCCGATCTGGCGGCCGGTCTCCCGCGCCGGCACCTCGGCCAGGTTCGCCCAGACCCCGCGCGACCTGGGCGAACCGCCCGGCCCTTGGCGGCATCCGCGGGTGGTCTACCTGCAGAACGTCTCCGACCCGGTGGTCTGGTGGTCGCCCAAGCTGCTGTGGGAGCGGCCGGCGTGGCTGACCGGCCGGCGGGCGCCGGGGCTGAACCCGCGGATGAACTGGTTCCCGGTGGTGACGTTCTGGCAGGTGCTGGTGGACATGGAGACCGCGCGGTCCGTGCCGCCCGGGCACGGGCACCGCTACGGCGCCAACATCGTCGACGGCTGGGCCGCCGTCGCCGCCCCGCCCGGCTGGACGCCCGCCGACACCGCCAGGCTCCGCGAGCTGATCAGCGTGCTCTGATCAGCGGGCACTGATCAGCGGGTCCCGGCCTGGCCTCCCTCGTCCTTGACCGTCTGGTGCCAGGGCCGGCGCACCGCGCCCGGCGCGAACGGCTCGGGACGGCCCTTGAGCCGGTCGGAGGAGTGCAGCTGCCACGGCACGCTCGTCACCATCACGCCCGGCTTGAACAGCAGCCGCGCCTTCAGCCGCAGCGCGCTCTGGTTGTGCAGCAGGTGCTCCCACCAGTGGCCGACCACGTATTCGGGGATGAACACGGTCACCACGTCGCGCGGGGAGCGCCGGCGCAGCGTCTTGACGTAGTCGAGGATCGGCTGGGTGATCTCCCGGTACGGCGAGTCGAGCATCTTGAGCGGCACCGGGATGCCGCGCCGCTCCCACTCCTCCTGCAGCCGGCGCGCGTCTTCGCCCTCGACGCCCACCGTGATGGCCTCCAGCGTGGACGGCCGGGTGGCGCGGGCGTAGGCCAGGGCGCGCAGCGTCGGCTTGTGGATCTTGGAGACGAGCACGATGGCGTGGTTGCGTGCGGGCAGCGTGGGCGGCTCCTCGTCGTCGCTGATCTCCAGCTCGGCGGCCACGTTGTCGTAGTGGCGGCGGATGCCCTTCATCATCAGGAACAGCAGCGGCATCGCGATGACCACGATCCACGCGCCGACCAGGAACTTCGTCAGCAGCACGACGATCAGCACCAGGCCCGTCATGATGCCGCCGAAGAAGTTGATCACCCGGGAGCGCTGCATCTGGTGCCGGATCTTGGGGCTGGTCTCGGTCTTCAGGTGGCGGGTCCAGTGGATGACCATGCCGATCTGGCTGAGCGTGAACGACACGAACACGCCGACGATGTAGAGGTTCAGCAGCCGGCTGACGTCCGCCTGGAACCCCCACAGCAGCAGGCAGGCGCCGAGCGCCAGGATGACGATGCCGTTGGAGAAGGCCAGCCGGTCGCCGCGGGTGTGCAGCTGGCGCGGCAGGTAGCGGTCCTGGGCCAGGATCGAGCCGAGCACGGGGAAGCCGTTGAAGGCGGTGTTGGCGGCCAGGAACAGGATGAGCGCGGTCACCGCGGAGATCACCACGAACGGCAGCGACCCGCTGCCGAAGACCGCGTCGGCCACCTGGGAGATGATCGGCTGCTGGTGGTAGCCCTCGCCGACCGGGTTGCCGTCGGGCTTGATGAGGTTGTGCGGGGCCACCGACGGCTCGTCCACCTTGACGCCCGAGGCCAGGCCGAGCGCGATGATGCCGCCGAACATGGTGATGGCGACCAGGCCCATCATCAGCAGCGTGGTGGCGGCGTTCTTGCTCTTGGGCTTGCGGAAGGCGGGCACGCCGTTCGAGATGGCCTCGACACCGGTCAGCGCGGCGCAGCCGGAGGAGAAGGCGCGCAGGATCAGGAACGCCGCGGCGAAGGCGGTCAGGTTGGTCTGCTCCGCCTTGATCGTGAAGTCGGCCGTCGGCGCGCGCAGCTCCTCGCCGAGCACCAGCAGCCGGAACCCGCCCCACACGATGAGGCCGAGCACCGCGATCATGAAGGCGTAGGTGGGGACGGCGAAGGCCGCCCCGGACTCGCGGATGCCGCGCAGGTTCACCACGGTGAGCAGCACCACGATGACGATGGCGACGGCGGGCTTGTGCTCGGCCACGAACGGGATCGTGGCGCCCACGTAGTCGACGCCGTTGGCCACCGACACGGCGACGGTCAGCACGTAGTCGACCATGAGCGCGCTGGCCACGGTGAGCCCGGCGTTCTTGCCCAGGTTCGTGTTGGCCACCTCGTAGTCGCCGCCGCCGCTGGGGTAGGCGTGCACGTTCTGCCGGTACGAGGCCACCACCGTGAGCATCACGACGACGACGGCGATCGCGATCCACGGGCTGTAGGAATAGAAGGAGACACCGGCCAGCGACAGAATGACCAGAATTTCCTGGGGCGCGTACGCCACGGAGGAAAGGGCGTCACTGGCGAAAACCGGCAGGGCGATACGTTTCGGCAGGAGTTGCTCGTGGAGCTGCCCGCTACGCAGCGCGCGCCCCACGAGCACGCGTTTGACAAGATCCGCTACCTTCGCCACGTAACGAGATGCTAGCCCCACCTGGAGTCGATAAACCCGGCGCTCCCCCGCCGGGCCATACTGGTGTCGAGCAACCGGCCGGAACCGCGGAGTGCGGGGGAGTATGCATATTGTGATCATGGGGTGTGGCCGGGTCGGATCGACTTTGGCCCACATCCTCGAAGACAGCGGCCATTCCGTCGCCATCATCGACCGCGATCCGCAGGCGTTCCGCCGGCTGCGCGCCGGGTTCCGCGGCCGCCGGGTCACCGGCGTCGGTTTCGACCGCGACGTGCTCACCGAGGCCGGCATCGAGTCCGCCACCGCCTACGTGGCGGTCTCCAGCGGCGACAACTCGAACATCATCTCCGCCCGGGTGGCGCGCGAGACGTTCGGCGTCGACAACGTGGTGGCCCGCATCTACGACCCCCGCCGCGCCGAGGTCTACCAGCGGCTGGGCATCCCGACCGTGGCCACCGTGCGCTGGACGGCCGACCAGATCCTGCGCCGCATCCTGCCCGAGGGCGCCGAGCCGCTCTGGCGCGACCCGACGGGCACCGTGGTGCTGGCCGAGGTCGCCGCGCACCCGTCCTGGATCGGCACCCGCGTCGTCGACCTGGAGTCGCGCGCGAAGACCCGGGTCGCCTTCATCAACCGCATGGGCGAGGCGCTGACCATCGCCGACGACACCGTCGTGCAGGAGGGGGACATCCTGCACGTCATCGCCGCCGAGCGGGACATGGACCGGATCAACAAGGTGCTGGCCGCGGCACCGGAAGAGGAACACTGATGCGCGTCGCCATCGCCGGGGCCGGCGCCGTCGGCCGCTCCATCGCCGCCGAGCTCCTGGAGAACGGCCACGAGGTCCTGCTCATCGACATCGACCCGCGGGCCATCAAGATCGACAGCGTGCCGCGCGCCGAGTGGCTGCTCGCCGACGCCTGCGAGATCGCCTCGCTCGACGAGGCCGGGCTGAACAACTGCCACGTCGTCGTCGCCTCCTCCGGCGACGACAAGGTCAACCTGGTGGTGTCGCTGCTGGCCAAGACCGAGTACGGGGTGCCGCGCGTCGTCGCCCGCATCAACCACCCGAACAACGAGTGGCTGTTCAACGAGTCGTGGGGCGTCGACGTGGCGGTCTCCACGCCGCGCCTGCTCAGCGCGCTGGTCGAGGAGGCGGTGAGCGTCGGCGACCTGGTGCGCCTGATGACCTTCCGCCAGGGGCAGGCCAACCTGGTCGAGCTCACCCTGGCCGACGACGCGCCGGTGGTGGGCCAGCGAGCCGGCTCGGTGCCGTGGCCGACCGACGCGGCGCTGGTGGCGATCCTGCGGGAGGGCCGGGTGCTGGTGCCCACCTCCGACGACCCGCTGGAGGCCGGCGACGAGCTGCTGTTCGTGGCCAGCCAGGAGGTGGAGCAGGAGCTCGCCCACCTGCTCTCCCAGCACTGAGCACGCGATCCGGCACCCCCCGTCGCCGCGGAGCGCGGGGGGTGGGCCCGGCGGCGGTCATCATCCGTCTTCACCGATGAATGTCCTGCGCAACAGCCTCGTAATCGTTTTCGGAAAACACCGCCGTACATGATCGGCCGGATGAACGCGTCCCAGCGTGGATTAATACACATTTCAATGGGATATCCCGGCCCTGTGCCTGTCGCGCTCGCGAGGGCGATCTGGCAGAATTTGGACGGTACACGCAGTCATCGTTCGGACGACTGATAATCATGACTGTCACGTAGCGCGCACGGGGAGACATTCGCTCTATGTGGAGAAAGACCGCAAGGAAAACGGGGAAGATCAGCGCCAGGCTCGGTTGAGTGTGGATCGGTGTGCGCCGGGGGCGGCAGCGCGCCACGAGGGGAAGTCCTGGCAGAGCAGCTGTCGGCGACGCCACGCGTTTCCGTTCGGCGACAGGTGACGGGGCTGCGACAGGAGTGTCGCAGTAGCCTGCCCGCCGCGTGGGGCCTTTGAGTGTCACGTTCGCCGATCCTCCACACCGAGCCCATCCGACGAATCAGGTAATGAGGCCTCCTCACAACAGGGCGATCATTCGCTTGCCTTGAGCGGCGATTCCCCCATCCTGCCCGGAAGAATTCATCAAGGATTCGCCTGACTTGGAAGGAACAGATGAGGAAGACAGGGCTCCAGGATCTCGGCGGCCAGGACTGGGCCGACTTCATCGCAGACCTCTTTCGATCAGCCCGGTCCGAAATAATGATCGTCGGGTCGGGGACACCCGTTCCGTTCTGCCCTTATCGCAGTGGCGTGGTCGCGGCCAAATCCCACCTGGCCGACGGCAGAAGGGTTCACTGCCTGCTCTCTCAAGAATGCTTCGGCCTGTTGACGCACCGCAATCTGCTGCATTGGGTGGCGTTGGGCATGCAGGTCAGGGTCAGCAATTCGCATCTGTCGAATCTGCTGATCGTCGATCGGTCGGTGGCCGTCGCCTGGGATCCCGGGCGCGATGACGGCACGTACCGTGCGACCGTCTACCGGGACGTGCGGCACGTGCGCCCGCTCGTCGAGCTGACGCGCGCCGGCTGGGACAGCGCGCAGCGGCTGACGCTGAGCGACACCCGCATCATCGACGGCCTGGTCGGCGACCGGTGGCGGCAGATCATCGCCGCCCTGGAGACCGGCATGACGGACGAGGTCGCCGCCCGCAGCATGAGCATCTCGGTGCGCACGTATCGCCGTCACGTCGCCGAGCTGCTGGAGAAGGTCGGCGCGAGCTCCCGTTTCCAGGCCGGGTCACGGCTGGCCTCGCTCAGGATGCAGACGCCCAGGAGTCACGACCTCCGCAAGGTGTCCGCCGCCCACGCCCGCGAAGGCGAGCCGCGGGCGGCGGCGCCGCGTCACGACTCGCCGGCGTCCGCGGTCTGGGGCACCGGGGTCAGGCGGTAGACGACGAGGGCCGACAGGCTCAGGCCCGCGAGGATCAACACCATCGGAGTGGAGGTGTGCGCTCCGCCGGCACCCGCCAGCGGAGCCGCCACTCCGGCGAAGAGGAACTGGGTGGCGCCCATGAACGCCGACGCGGTGCCCGCCATGTGCGGCGGATGGCTGGAGATGGCCAGCGCCACCGAGTTCGGCACGATGAACCCGACCGAGGCCACCACCAGGAACAACCCGGGCAGGAGCGTCCAGAGCCCGGCGACCGGCGAGGTGACGACCACCAGCCCGCCCACCGACGACAGGGCCAGGCCGATGCCGAGGATCCGACGGGGCCCGTGCCGGCCGACGACGCGCGAGCTGATCCGGCCCATCACCACGATGCCCGCGCTGTTCAGCGCGAAGATCACCGAGTAGGTGAGCGGGGACAGCCGGTAGACGTCCTGGATCACGAACGACGAGCCGGAGATGTAGGTGAACAGCGCCGCGAACGACAGCGCGGCGGTCAGCGCGTACCCGGCGAACGTGCGGTCCGACGCCAGCCGCCCGAACTTGGCCAGCACGGCCTTGGGGCCTTGGGCGTCGCGCTTGTCCGGAGCCAGGGACTCGGGCAGGAACCACAGCACCATGAGCGTCAGCAGCACGCCGAGCCCGGAGATGACGGCGAACAGGCCGCGCCAGGGCATGACCTCCAGCAGCAGCCCGCCCGCCAGCGGCGCGAGCACCGGCGCGAGCGCGCTGATCTGGATGAGCGTGGCGAAGAAGCGCGCCGCGGCCACCCCCTCGTGGCGGTCGCGGACCACCGCGCGGGCGATCACCATGGCGCAGCCGCCGGTGAACCCCTGTAACAGCCGGAAGACGATGAGCAGTGTCGCCGACGGCGCGATCACGCACAGCAGCGAGGCCACCGCGTAGCCGATCACGCCCGCCAGCAGCGGCCGGCGCCGGCCCAGCAGGTCACTGGTCGGGCCGGCGGCGATCGTGCCCAGGGCGATGCCGACCACGCAGGCGGTGATCGTGAGCTGGGTGAGCGAGGCCCCGGCCCCGAGCTCCCGGCCCAGCTCGGGGAGCGCGGGGAGGTACATGTCGATGGACAGAGGGCCGATCGCGGACAGGCCCGCCAGGATCGCCACGACGACGGCGGGACGCTCCTTGGCCTGTGGTGAGACCGACGTCATCAACCCACCTCAGCGGCGCTGGGGGGATGAGGGCAGGGATGAGACATGTGATCGCTTCAATCTCTGGGAGAACAGGGAAATGACAAGCGGTTACTCGACCTCGTAGAACCCGGCGCCGTCGAGATGGCGAGCGGTGATGAGGTCGCGGGCGACGACGCCCTCGATCTCGTGGGCGAGGTAGATCCGCAGGGGGAAGGTCCAGTCGTCCACCGACCGATGGACCTCCTCGCCTGCCGAGTACTGGAACTTGATTCCGCAGTAGCTCTCGAGCGCGTAGATCTCGTCCAGTCGGGGATACGCGACGAGCTTCCCGGCGACGGGCGAGACCATGTTCACGATACCCGCGTGCTTGATCAGCCGATAGTCGTCGTCACACCGCGCCAGGAACCGCTCGGGGTCGAGGTAGGCGTCCACGGTCCATTCGAGCTGGCTCTCCCCGGTGGCCGCGCGGACCGGCACGTGCACGTCGGCGCCGCAGATGCGGGCCGCCGTCTCGATCAGCCGCGGGCCGTCGGGCGTGAGCTTCAGCTCGGTGTGCGCGGCGCCGTGGCGCACCCCCAGCGCGTCCAGCACCTGGCAGGTGTAGGCGACCAGGGCGTCCTGCTCGGCTCCCCGGCGCGGCATCAGCTCGGCGCCGGCCGTCAGGTCGCGGACGCCGTTGGCGCTGAGGTGGTGCATCTTCCAGACGTCGGTCACGTGGTGACGGCCGTTCAGGCTCACCGTGTCGACGATGTATTCGCGGCCGAACAGGTACTCCTGCGCGAGCACGGCGTTGTTGCGCTGGTCGAGCGCGCTCTTGGTGCCGAGCAGGCTCTCGAAGCCGGCGCGCAGCTCGTCGAGGTCGTCGCAGAAGCGCACGCCGTCGCTGCCGGTGCTGCGCAGCGGCTTGAGCACCACCCGCCCCTCGACGCCCTCGTACCAGTCGAGCAGCGTGTCGAAGTCGGTGGCCAGGACCTGGTGGGTGCCCGGCACGCCGGCCTGCTTGACCGTCTCCATCATGAGGTACTTGTCGCGGCGGGCCGCGCTCAGCTCGGTCCCGTTGGTCAGCAGGCCGAGCCTGGAGCTCAGGATGTCGGCGACCTCCACGCCGCTCTCCACGCCGGGCAGCACCTGACGCGGCGCGAACTCGGCGACCGCCGCCGCGGTCTCGTCCGCGTCGCCCCGGTGGACGATGTTGGCGACGAACTCGCCCGGGTCGAAGTGCCGGTCGAGCGCGTTGAGCACGGGTGAGCTCTGCACGTGGACGCAGTCGTAGCCGCGTTCGGCGAACAGCGCCTTCAGGAAACGGGCGCTCGAATAGGCGTCCACGATGGCGATGGTCGGGCGGGTGTTCATAGTTCCACTCCTGCTGAGGTCGAACGGGTCGACAACGTCTCGTGCTCGTGTTCTGTCCGCTGGTTCCACTCGCTCTTGGAGGCCTGCCAGCCGTCCTCGTTGAGTCCCCTGCGCCAGTAGCCGGAGATCGACAGCCGGTCGCGGCTCAGGTTCCGCTCGACCAGCAGGTGCCGGCGCAGCTCCTTGACCAGGTTCGCCTCGCCGTGGACGAACGCGTGGACCCGGCCAGGCGGGAACTCGGCACCGGCGAGCAGGGCGGCGAGCCCGCCGGCCGGCTCGTCCGCGTCGCGGTGCGCCCACGTGACGCGCACCCGAGCCCTGCTCTCCAGGCGCTGTTCCTCCCGCGGGCCGGACACCTCGACGAGGACCAGTGCCGTGGCGCTCTCCGGGAGCGCTTCGAGCGAGGCGGCGATCGCCGGGAGCGCGCTCTCGTCCCCGGCCATGAGATGCCAGTCGGCCAGCGGATCGGGCGCGTAACCACCGCCGGGCCCGAGGAATGACAACTGGTCGCCGGGGACTGCCGCCGCCGCCCATGGGCCCGCCAGGCCGCGGTCCCCGTGATGGACGAAGTCCAGGGTCAGCTCGCGAGCCGTTTCGTCCCACCGCCTGACCGTGTACGTGCGCATGCGCGGCCACTGCTCGCGCGGCAGGTCCCGGCGGACGGCCGCGAGGTCGAACGGCTCCGGATACGTGACGCCCGGGGCCGGGAACAGCAGCTTGACGTAGCGATCCGTCAGCTCGCCTTGCGGGAAGTCGCGCAGCCCCGGCCCGCCGAAGACCACGCGTCTCATCCCCGGCGTGATCCATTCCGCGTGGCGGACCCGGCCGGTGTGCACCCGGCTGGTGCGGGTCGTCCGCGTCGTCGTCATCTCTTCGGCATTCCTTCCTTCGTACGGGGTTCAGGCGGTGAGGCTGACGACGTCGCCGTAGCGCATCAGGTCCTGGTAGGCCTCGGCCCTGATGTGCCGCATGCGGCGCAGCACGGCGATCGCGCTCTCCGCGGACGCCTCGCCCTGGATGATGGAGAAGTCGTCGCCGACCAGGGCGGCGGTCACGATGATGTGCCGTTCGATGTCCTGCAGGTCGGCTTCGAGCAGCGCGTCCCTGGCGACGGCCAGCTCGGGGTCGGCGGCGAACAGCTTGCCGAAGGACTCCGGGGAGGCCGGCAGGAGCCCGCGCATCGCCTTCCTGAACGAGCGGTGCTCGGGCTGCGTGCGGCCGGTGAGCGCCACCGGCACGGCGGGCGGCTGCATGGTCGGCCGGACCTTGGCGTCATAGCAGGGGGCCGACATGTCCCCGGAGTGCATCATCGCCGCGGTGAAGCCGCGAACGTGCACGGTCGCCGTGCGGAGGGCGGCGAGCGCCGCGTCGCGGTCACCGTCACGCAGCCCGGCGATCGCCTGGGAGACGGCGTCCGCCGCGGCGAGGTTGAGCAGGAAGTACAGGTGATGGGTGATGACCCAGCGGGTCAGTTCGTCGCCGCCCGGCCGGTAGGGCGCCGGGTGGGCCGGGGCGGCCGGCTCGGGCGCCGCCGGGCCGGAGCCCGGGTCCAGCCCCCTGAGCAGCGCGGCCATCGCGCGGACCTCGGCGGCCTGGTCGTTCAGGTCCAGCCGCGCGTTACGCAGGTCGGTCAGCGCTCGCGCGATGACCGTGGTCATCTCGGCGGCGAGGTAGGCGTCGTCGACGTGCGCCGTCCTGACGCCGAAGTACTCGTGGTTGGGCACGATCGGCCGCAGCGGCGCGGTGTCCATCGGGGCGACGGCGGCCACGACGGCCAGGTGGTCGGCCCGGTCGACGGCGGCGTCCATGGCGGCCTTGACCACGCCGCCGGCCCCGTCGGGGCTCAGCAGCTCGGTGTGCAGCCGCGTCAGCGCGTCCACGGCCGCCGACAGGGCGGCCGCGACCCGCGGCGACGGGCGGGTGGACGCGCGCACCAGGTTGTTCTCTGGCAGGACGACGATCGGGATGTCGGGGCAAGCAGCAGACATGTCTTCACCTTGGAAACCTTGGAGACCTTGGAGACCTTGAGAACCGTGGAAACAGTTGAGACTTCAGAGCCGGCGACGTGTCGAAGGCGGGCGCTTCACGCCACGGCGAAGCCGCGCGCCTCCATGAGGAACTGGGCGAGATGGCCGTCGTGCGGCAGATACGGGTCCCGCCACCACCCGGCGACCGGGCCATGCAGCACGGTGCGGATGCCGGGCGTGCGCAGCGCCTCGGCGACGAGCGCGGTGTCATCGGTCAGCAGGGTCAGCGCCAGCGAGCCGTCCAGCGGCCGCACGCCTTCCGGCCGCCGCCAGGGCGCCACCCACACGCAGGGGAACGGCAGTTCCACGCCCAGCCCCGGATGGTCGGCCCGGTCGACGGCCAGCACCGCGGGACGCAGCGCCACGGCCGCCCCGCCCACGGGGGCCAGCGGGCCGTCGTCGTAGTGGCGCAGCGCCAGGTCGGCCGCGCCCTGGGCGGCCCGGTCGAGAGACGCCCGAAGCGCTTGCGCCTCAGGCAGCGGACGGGCGGGCAGGACGGCCCTGCCGTCGGTGACCGGGTGGGCCGGCAGCGCGGCCAGCCGCTCCGCCAGCGCCTCGGCGAGCGCCAGATGATCGCCGGAGGTGAAGACCGCGGTGGCGTTGGTGCAGCGCACCCCGCCGTCCGCGGCGATCTCCGTGACGAGGTGGTCCAGCGTCGCGCCGTCGAGCGGGCGGTCCACGAGGACCTTGCTGCGTCCCGGGCCGCGCACCAGCACCCGATCGTCGCCGCGCAGCCTGGCGACCGTGGACTCGCCGCCGTAGACCAGCGCCAGGTCCGCCGACCGGACGAGCGTGTCGACGGCGGAGTGCGACCCGGGCAGCAGGCTGATCCAGCCGGGGTCGAGCCCGGCCGCCAGCAGCGCCCTGGCCAGGCGCAGCGGGGTGAACGGATCGCGCGCGCCGGGCCGGACCGCCACCCGGTATCCCAGCGCGACGGCCTGCAGCCAGGCGCCGTGGGTGGCGGGATGGTTGCTCGGCGCGACGACCCCCAGCGTCGAGCCGCGGCGCTCCCATCGGGCCGTACGGCCGGCGCCGGCCGGGGACTGCCGCCCGACGACCTCGCCGAGCAGCGCGCAGTCGCCGCTCACCCGGTGCAGCGTCTGCCTGGCCACGCTGATGGGCACGCCGGAGGCCAGGGCCTGGATCTCGCAGTACTCCTCCGGGGTCTGCCCGCCCAGGGTGGCCTCGGCGAACAGGGCGCCCGCCCGGGCGAGCACCGCCAGGCGCTCGTCCAGCGGCAGGTGCGGCGCCTGGCGCATCGACTTCGCGGTCATCCTGACCATCAGGGCGGGAGCCTCGTGCACCACCGCCAGCGGCTCGCCGTCCACGCCGGACAGCGGGCGCGTGTCCTGCGAGGCGCGTTCCGAGCCGCCGCGCAGCACGGGGATGGACATCGACATCAGACCAACTCCTCGGGGGCCGGCCAAGCGTGGCCGCCGGCGCGTTCGGCGTCCTGTCGCGGGACGCGGAACTGGGTGGACTCCTGCTCGGTGACGGGGTGGCCCATCGCGTGGCGCAGGCCCGCGATCTGGATGGCCCGCGGCGGGCAGCCCTCCAGGTAGACGCCGGCCTCGCGGTGTTCGTACAGGGCGTTGCCCACCAGCACCACCGCGCCGCGCAGCGCGGGAAGACGCTCCATGGGCCCGGACACGATCGTCAGCTCGCCGGGGAAGCTCAGCAGCTCGTCCCGCAGCCGGTGCATGGCGGCCGCCAGCCAGCGCCGGCAGTCCGCGCACGCGGTGTCGGCGTGCACGTGGATGCCGTCCCTGGGCGGGGTCAGGTCCACCGGGGCGCGCTCGATGGCGAACGCGGCGTCCTCGACCGCGAGTCCCCGCACCTCGATGTCGGCGGGATCGACCGGTCCCATGCCGCGTTCACACGCGTCGCGGAGATAGGCGAGCTCCCACCAGCCGACGCCGGCCACCCCGGCCATCGTGGCGTCCATGGCGACCGCGTTGCGCGACGCGGCGATCAGGCCGACCTCGCGCAGGCTCCCCGCCATGGGGTAGTTCCCCTCGATGACGGTCAGCGCGTCGCAGACGACCAGGTGCTGCGGGCGCAGCAGGTTGAGGTCGACGAGCGCCTCCTCCACGCCGGCCATGTGGACGACCCGCGTGGTGAATCCGGGCAGCAGCCCGACCAGGTTCTTCATGGCATTGGTGAGAACCACGCTGGAATGGGTGCGCAGTTGCGGGGCGCCGATGAAGAACTCGCAATCCAGCACGATGTCCGGGATGGCGATGGGCACTCTCAGCGAGGTGGCGCCCGGCACCTGGACGACGCGCAAGGGCCGATCGTCGAAACTGACGACCTTGGCATAACGGTGGATCGGGCTCAGGTCGAGTATTTCCTTGATGACCTGCGTCCGCTCCGCGATATACACCTCGGCCCCGCGCGCCGCGGCCTGCCTGGCCAATACGAGCAGCAGTTCGGGGCTCGTGACGAATCCCGGTTTCCGCTGGAACATATTGGGTTTGATGACCACGCGGTCGCCTTTGCAGATGTGCCGCAAAGGATCGCCGAGAAGATCCAGCGCCGCTTCGGTCGCATCGGCGATCTCGGCGGCCGTCCGTCCTTCGGCTCGGACGAGAGCAACTGGAGTCAGTTCGCCGCTCACGGAACTCCCTAACGGGGGATTGCGAATTCAGGGCAGGTTCAGAAAGGCCAGCCGTCCAGCACGATGGCCCGGGCCGGCGCCGCCTCCACGTCGGAGACCTTGATCGGCAAGGCCATCAGCTGGACGACCGGATTGGAGATCCGGTCGAGGTGCTGGATGTTCTCCAGGATCGGGATCCCGGCGGCCAGCAGGCGCCGGTGCACCTGCCCGCTGCGGTCGTCGGGCTGCTCGGTGATGCAGTCCATGCCGACCAGGACGCAGCCGTTGTCCACCATCCAGTCCGCCGCGGAGACCGTGAGGTACGGCGGCTTGTCCCAGTAGTCGTCGCGGCCCAGGTGACGATTCGGGTGGTCGGTGCGCACCAGCAGCCGGTCGCCCGGCCGCCACACCTCGCGCAGCGCCTTCTCCAGATCCTCACCGGTGACCGGGTCGAGATCGCCCTTGTGCGACAGGTCCGCCACGCAGGCGCGGCCCACGAAGACCTCCAGCGGAACCTCGTCGATCCGCTCGCGGTCGGCAAAGAAGTGATATCCCGACTCCACGTGCGTGCCGTTGTGCGGAAATATCTGAAGGTCGGAGAACGTGCGGCCGACTCCCGACGGATCGGTCTGCGGCGTCATGGCTCTGCGTACGCCGAATTTCGGATACCAGGGCGCGGCATAAGAGGGCATTCCCTCGTACCAGCCCTGACTAATGTCGATGATCTCCACGGTCACCCTCTCGCTCGTTTGGCAAACGTTCGCCAGTAGAGATGAGAGCACATTGGGCCGAGCCCGCGGCAACCTCTCAAGGGGGTCCTGGCAGGAAACTGCCACCGGCTTCCTATCAAAAGTGCCGATGTGGATAGTTGATTACCTCCGGTCCCGTCGCGGATCGATGACGCCGCACCGCCGGCCCGAAAGTCAACCCACTGGAAGGTTCCCATGATCGTGGTTATGCGTTCGCGGGCCACCCGCGAACAGCTGGATTTCATCGTCGGACTTCTCCGGGACCAGGGTTTAACACCGATGTCCGGCACGCTGCTGGGCGTTTCCATGTTCGTCACCCAGGAGAACGGCTCTCCGGAGCTGGCGTCCGTCGTGGAGAACTCCCCCGGGGTCGACCGCGTGGTCGTGGTCACGGGGGCGATGCGGCTCACCAGCCGGGAATTCCTGGCGGAGGACACCCGGGTGCGGGTGGGACCGGCCGGCGAGGCGGTGATCGGCGGCCCGGAGTTCACCGTGATCGCGGGGCCGTGCGCGGTCGAGGGCAAGGAGCAGATGGATTCCGTGACGGACGCCGTCGTCGCGGGTGGCGCGGTGATGCTGCGCGGCGGCGCGTTCAAACCCCGCACCTCCCCCTACAGCTTTCAGGGCATGGGGCTGGCGGGCCTGGCGCTCCTCGCCGAGCAGCGCAAGCGCACCGGCCTGCCCGTGGTCACCGAGGTCGTCACGCCGGCCGACGTGGAGTGCGTCGCCGAGGAGAGCGACATGCTCCAGATCGGCACGCGCAACATGCAGAACTTCGAGCTCCTGCGCGCCGCCGGGGAGTCGAACCGGCCGGTCCTGCTCAAGCGGGGCATGTCGGCCACGATCGAGGAATGGCTGCTCGCGGCCGAATACCTGCTGCACACCGGCAACGGCGACGTGGTGCTGTGCGAGCGCGGCATCCGCAGCTACGACCGCAGCACCAGGTTCACCCTGGACCTCAGCGCGGTGGCCGAGGCGAAGCGGCTCACCCACCTGCCGGTGATCGTCGATCCCAGCCACAGCACCGGGCGTCCGCACCTCGTCGCGCCGATGTCCCTGGCCGCGGCCTCGGCCGGAGCCGACGGCCTGATCATCGACGTGCACACCGACGCGCGCAACGCCCTGTGCGACGGCGCGCAGGCGATCACGGGCGAGCAGTTCGCCGAGCTGATGAGCCGGCTCAAGCCCGTCGTGGAGGCGGTGGGACGCATCCTGTCGCCGTCCCGTTCGCACTTTCTTGCCCAGGTCTGACCAGCCGCTACCGGAGAAGGACGATCATGTTGGAGACCACGGCCGAGCCGTTCACCGCCGACCTCTCCCCCGAGGAGTTCATCCGCGCCGCGATGCGCTGGCACTTCTCGCCGGAGACCGGCTCTCCCTACTGGTTGAAGCGGGCCGCCGAGCTGGACTTCAATCCACTGACCGACGTCGCGACCTGGGCGGACCTGGACCTGTTCCCCGAGGTCAGCGGCGAGTGGCGAGACGTCTCCGTGGACGACCTCGTCCCGGCCGGGCTCACCGGGGGCCACTGGGACTTCCAGGTGTTCGACAGCGGCGGCACCACGGGCAGCCCCAAGCGCATCGTGGAGTCACGCTCGCGCCGCAACGGGGTGCTGTGGGTGAGCGAGGTGCTCGCCGAACACGGCATCCCCGGGGAGGGCGGCGGTCACTGGCTGCACCTCGGCCCGACGGGGCCGCACATCGTCGGCCGCTCGATCGGGCTGCTGGCCCAGTTGCGCCGTACGTTCTGCCACTACATCGACCTCGACCCGCGCTGGGTCAAGAGCAGCCTGAAGCAGGGGCACTCCGACGAGGCGGCCCGCTACGTGCGGCACATCCTGGCCCAGGCCGCGGACGTGCTGTCCACGCAGCCGGTCTCCGTGCTGTTCGCGACCCCGCCGGTCCTGGAGGCCCTGGCCGCCGACGAGCGGCTGCTGGACCTGGTGCGGGACAAGGTGCGCGGCATCGTCTGGGCGGGCACCAGCGTGAGCCCCGAGACCCTCAGGTTCCTGGAGGAGGAGGTCTTCCCCGAGGCCCGCGTGGCCGGCCTGTACGGCAACACCATGATGGGCATCGCCCCCCAGCGGCCCAGGAACGGGGACCCGGCCGATGCCGGCTGCGTCTTCGTGCCCTTCCACCCGTTCAGCCGGGTCAGGGTGGTGGACCCGGAGAACCCGACGGCGGAGGTGGCCTACGGCGAACGCGGCCAGGCGCGCATCTCCCTGGTCTCCCGTGACCTCTTCCTGCCCTGGACCCTGGAGCGCGACTCGCTGCTGCGTGTCGCCCCCACGGCCGCGTACCCGCAGGACGGGGTGGCCGACGTCCAGCCCCTGACCAGAGACGGCGGCCCGGTAGCGGTCGAAGGAGTGTACTGAACGTGAGGAACAGCACTGCCCTGGCGGCCGGCCGGGAGCGGCCGGCGCCGGCCCTGGACCGCGGCGACGGGGAAAGCCTGCTCACCACCTGCAGGCACGCGCTCGACAGGGCCCGCAGAACCCGCCGCCCGGTGCTCATGAGCTGGGCCAAGCGGCTCACGCTCGCCGACCCCGTGGTGGTCTGGAGCCGCGCGCGGCGCAGCACGTCGCGCTCGTTCCTGTGGCAGTCGGCGTGGGACCAGGGCTCGATCGTCGCCATCGGCACCGCACGTGACCTGCGCGGGCGCGGCGAACAGCGCATCGCCCGGGTCCGCGAGGACTGGGCGGCGCTGACGCGCGACCTGGTCAGCGGCGGCGCGGCCGACCCGGCGCTGCCCGCCGGCCGCGGGCCCCTCGCGATCGGCGGGTTCGCGTTCAGCCCCGACCAGGCGACGCAGGCGCGGCAGCTGCCCGACGCCCTGCTGTGGGTGCCCGCGCTGCAACTGCGCAGCCGCGTGCCCGACGGGGGCGCCGCGGACCGCTCCGGCCCCGCCGAGCTGCGGCTCAACGCGACCCTGCTGCACGACAGCGACCCCGAGCAGGTGGCCGAGGCACTCGCCCAGCTCGCCGAGCGGTGCCTGCGTGGCGGCGCGGGCGCGGAACGTCCGCCCGCGCCGTCTCCGGCCGCCCGGTACACCCGGGTCGAGCGGCCCGGCGCCGACGACTGGAAGGGGCTGGTGCGCCGCGCGACCTACGACATCCGCGACGGCCGCTTCGAGAAGGTGGTGCTGGCCCGCGAGCTGCGTGTCATCGCGTCCGCGCCGTTCGACATCCCGGCCGCGGTGCACCGGTTGCGCGCGGCCAATCCCGGCACCACGGTCTTCGCGGTCGATCACGAGGAGTACACCTTCCTCGGCGCCACCCCTGAATACCTGGTGCGGGTCGAGGACCGGGCCGTGCACGCGCTGGGGCTGGCCGGCACCGCGCCGCGCGGCGCCACGCCCGAGGAGGACGAGGCACTCGAACGCGAGCTCGCGGCCAGCCCCAAGCTCAGGCACGAGCACGACATCGTGGTCCAGATGCTCCGTGACGCCTTCCACCGCTCCTGCACCGAGGTCGCGGTCGAGGACCGGCCCAGCGTGGTCAAGCTCGCCAACGTCCAGCATCTGTCCACCAAGGTGCGGGGCCGGCTCGACGCCGGCGCGGCGGTCGGCGTGCTGGACTTCGTCGATCGGCTGCACCCGACGCCGGCCCTCGGCGGCCATCCCCGCGCGGAGTCGCTGAGCTGGCTCTCCGACCACGAGGGGTTCGACCGCAACTGGTACGCGGGCGTGGTCGGCTGGGCCGACCCCGCCGGGCAGGGCCAGTTCTCGGTCACCATCCGCTCGGCTCTCCTGGACGGCTCCTCCGCCTCGCTGTACGCCGGTTGCGGCCTGGTGGCCGACTCCGACCCGGAGGCCGAGTACGCCGAGACCTGCGCGAAGCTGCGCCCCATGATGTCCGCACTGGGAATCGAGTGACGCCATGCCGACCCCGATGTCACCACCGACCACCCCGCCGACCGGCGCGTTCCCGGCCCGGCGGGTCGAGGCCCTGCGCCTGCGGCTGCTGGAACTGCGATCGCTGGTGGTCGCCTTCTCCGGCGGCGTGGACTCCGCCCTGCTGCTGGCCGCGGCCACGCGAGCGCTGGGCACGGAACGCGTGCTCGCCGTCACGGGCGACTCGGCGAGCCTGTCGCAACGCGAGCGCGGCGCCGTCCGCGAGGTCGCGGGCGCGATCGGCGTGCCGCACGCCTTCGTCGAGACCCGCGAGCTCGAGGTCGAGGGCTACCGCGGGAACGCGCGGTCCCGCTGCTGGTTCTGCAAGGACGAGCTGGCCGGGCGGCTGCTGGACGTGGCGGCCGAGCGGGGCTTCGACCACGTCGCGACGGGAACCAACGCCGACGACCTGAACGACCCGTTCCGCCCCGGCATCCGCGCCGCCGCCGGTCGCGGGCTGGTCACCCCCCTGGCCGACGCCGGTCTGACCAAGGACCAGGTCAGGGCGGTGAGCCGGGCCTGGGGGCTGCCGACCTGGCACAAGCCCTCCTCGCCCTGTCTGTCCAGCCGCGTCGCCTACGGCTTGACCATCACCCGCGCCCGGCTGTCCCGCGTCGAGGCGGCCGAGCAGATGCTCGCGGACAGCCTGCGCGCGGCCGGGATCGACACCTACGACCTGCGTGTGCGCGACCTCGGCGAGCGGGCGCTGATCCAGGTCGACCGGTCGGCCGTGGCCCGGGTCGCGGCCTGCGACCCCGCGCTGGAGGCCGTCCGGTCCGCGGGATTCGCCGCGGTGGAGGTCGATCCGCGCGGGTTCAGGTCCGGCGCGCTCAACGAGATCGCGGAGCGGTGAGCATGGATCGAGCCGAAGTCCTGGAACTCCTGCGCCGCGTGTCGGCGGGCGCCGCGACCGCCGAGGAGGCGCTCGGCGCGCTGGTGTCCGGCCCGCTCGCCCCCGGCAATCTCGGGTTCGCCCGGCTGGACACCCATCGCGCCCTGCGTACCGGCGACCCCGAGGTGGTCTACGGCGAGGGCAAGACGACCCCGCAGGTCGTCGCCCTGCTGCAGGAGCTCCACCGGCAACCGGGACGGCGCTCGGCGCTGGCGACCCGGCTGTCGGAGAGCGCGCTCGACGCGGTTTCGGAGACCTTCCCCGGCGCGCGCGTCGACGCGCGGGCGCGCTGCGCGGCCGTGGGCGAGCGGCCACCGGCCCGGGGCACGGTCCTGGTGGTCACCGCCGGGACGACGGACGAGCCGGTGGCGCGGGAGGCGGCCTTCGTCGCCGCGGAGTTCGGCTGCGCGGCCGAGCTGGTGCGGGACGTCGGCGTGGCCGGCATCCACCGGGTGCTCGCCGTTCGCGACCGGCTCGACGCGGCCGACTGCCTGATCGTCGTCGCCGGGATGGACGGCGCGCTGCCCAGCGTGGTGTCCGGTCTCGTCGGCGTCCCCGTCATCGCGGTGCCGACCAGCGTCGGGTACGGTGCCGCGTTCGGCGGCCTCGCCGCGCTGCTGACCATGCTCAACTCGTGCGGCCCCGGCGTGGTGGTGTGCAACATCGACAACGGGTTCGGCGCGGCGGTCGCGGCCGCCCGGATGACGCGCGGCATGGTGCACGGCATGGCATGCCGGGAATCGGCCGAGCCCGACGCGGTGAGCGCGCGGTGACCGCCGCCTGGTTCGACTGCTCGGCCGGCGCGGCCGGCGACATGATCCTGGGCGCCCTGCTCGACGCCGGGGCGTCACTCGCGGCGGTCCAGCGGGCCGTCGAGGCGGTCGCGCCGGGGGCCGTCCGCGTCCGCGTCGAAACCGTCCGGCGCTGCGGCCTCGCGGCGACCCGCGTGCACGTCGACACCGAGCCCGGCCCGCCGCACCGCACCTGGCACGACATCCGCGCCACGCTCGCCGGCGCCACGCTCGCCGAGCCGGTGCGGGAGCGGGCGCTCGCGGTGTTCTCGCGCCTGGCCCGCGCCGAGGCCGCCGCGCACGGCGTGCCCGCGGACGACGTGCACTTCCACGAGGTCGGCGCGCTCGACGCGATCGCCGACGTGGTGGGCGTGTGCGCGGCCGTGCACGAGCTCGGCGTCGGCCCGGCGACGGCGACGCCGCTGACGCTGGGCTCGGGCAGCGTGCCCAGCGCGCACGGGCGGCTCCCCGTCCCCGCGCCCGCGGTGCTCAGGCTGCTGGCCGAGCACGGGGCGCCGGCCCGCTCCGGCGGGTTCCCTTACGAGATGGCCACGCCTACGGGGGTGGCGCTCGTGCTCACGCTCTGCTCGGGGTGGGGTGGCCTGCCGCCGCTGCGCGTGCTCGGGACCGGGTCGGGGGCCGGCGCGAGGGACCTGGCCGGCGTCCCGAACGTCGTCCGGGTCGTGCTCGGCAGCCCGCTCGACGACGACGCGTACCCGGGGACGGAGGCCGTGGTCGTCGACGCGAACGTGGACGACCTCGACCCGCGGATCTGGCCCCAGGTCCTGGCCCGCCTGCTGAGTGCCGGGGCGGCCGACGCCTGGCTGACGCCCGTCCTGATGAAGAAGGGGCGCCCGGCGCACGTCCTGTCCGTCCTCTGCTCCCCCCAGGCCCTGGCGGACGTGCGGGAGACGATCGTCGCGGAGACCTCCACCATCGGCAGCCGCGAGTACCGGGTGCGCAAGCGCGAGCTGGCACGGGAGTTCACCACCGTGGCCGTCGGCACCGCCGAGGTCCGGGTCAAGGTGGCCAGGCACCGCGGGCGGATCGTCAACGTCCAGCCGGAGTACGAGGACGTGGTCGCCGCGGCGGACCGCCTCGGCGTCCCGGTCAAGGCGGCGCTGGCACGCTCGATCGCCGCCGCCGCGCAGGTCGCGGAGGTGGCGGACGTGGCGGACGTCGGGCGGCATCAGGAGCAACCGGAGAGGCGGCAGCCATGGAGAACATGATCGTCGTCGGGGGCGGGCTCGCGGGCCTGCGCACGGTCGAGTGC
>NZ_JABCPZ010000079.1 GCF_013283785.1 Nonomuraea antri | reverse complement strand
CCCACGTCCACCCCCACGCCGACGCAGACCCCGACGCAGACCCCGACGGAGACGGACCCGGGCACGGACGAACCCACCGGCACCCCGGACCAGGACCCGAACCCGGGTGAAGCCGAGGAACCGGAAACCCCGGCCGGGGAGCTCTAGCCCAGGACGTGGTCCAGGTAGTCGTTGGTGAACAGCCGCCGCGGGTCCAGCCGGTCGCGCAGCGCCAGGAAGTCGGCGAACCGCGGATACACCTTCCCCAGATAGCCCGCGTCCCTGGTGTGCAGCTTGCCCCAGTGCGGCCGGCCCTCCAGCCTGGTCATGATCTCCTCCACGCCCTCGAAGTAGTCCGGGTTGGGCGTGGGACGGTAGATGTGGCAGGCGATGTAGGCCGATTCCCGCCCGTACGCGGTCGACAGCCACGCCTCGCTGGGCGGCGTCACCCGTACCTCCACCGGGAAGGTGATCTTCCAGTCCATCCGCTCGACCAGATCGCGCGTCTCACGCAGGGCCTGGCCGAGGTGTTCGCGCGGGACGGCGTACTCCATCTCCAGGAAGCGCACGTCCCGCTGCGCGGTGAAGATCTTGTAGGAGGTGTCGACGGATTCCGAGTCGCCCAGCGCCGCCGCGGTGACCGCGTTGATCCGCGGGATCAGGTCGGGGAAGCGCCCGCCCAGCGCGCACGCCGCGCCGAAGACGGTGTTCTCCAGGAACACGTTGTCCAGCCAGTGCTTGACCGCGCTGGGCGGCTTGGGCGGGCCTGGGTTCCTGTTGTTCGTCTTGGCCAGGCAGGCGTCGGTGTGCGGCAGCCAGAAGAAGTCGAGGTGCTCGTTGGCCGAGGTGAGGTCGTCCAGCGAGTCCAGGATGCCGGTGAGCGTCATCTTGCGCCGCCGGTTGTGCAGCAGGAACGCGGGCTCGACGCGGAACGTGACGGCGGTCAGCACGCCGAGCGCGCCGAGGCCGACCCTGGCCGCGTCGAACAGGTCCTCGCCGGGGCGCGCGGTCACGAGCGAGCCGTCGGCCAGCACCAGTTCCAGCTCGGTCACCTGGTCGGCCAGGCCGCCGCTGTCGCGTCCGGTGCCGTGGGTGCCGGTCTGGATCGCGCCCGCGATGGTCTGCTCGGTGATGTCGCCCATGTTGGCCAGGGCCGTGCCGCGCTCGTGCAGCAGTTCGTTGAGCGCCTTGAGCGGGGTGCCGGCCAGCACGGTCACCCGGTCGCCGTCGAACGACCTGATCCCGGTCAGTCCGTGCGGGCGCAGCATGATGCCGTCGGTGAGGGCCACTCCGGTGAAGGAGTGGCCCGTGCCCACCATGCGCACCCGCCGCCCGGTGGCGGCCGCGTCCTGCACGGCCTGGGCCACGTCCTCGACGGACGTGGGGGTACGCACCTCAGCAGGGGTGCCCGTCTGGTTGCCGGCCCAGTTGGAGAAGACCATGAGCACCCCTGTCACAGAGCATCGTTCCGATTAAACGTGAACGATACTCACTTATCCCAGCCTTCGGGAAGCGGGAACACGTCGCCGGGCTGCAGTTCCTGCCGCTTGATGATGTCCGAGACCGTCACCAGCGTGTAGCCCTTGGCCTGCAACGACTTCACGATCGACGGCATGGCCTGGACCGTCTGCTCGACCCAGTCGTGCATGAGGATGATGCCGTCGCGCTCGGCCACCTCGAGCGTCTTCTTCTTGATGGCCTCGACGTTCTTGGTGTTCCAGTCGTTGGAACCGGCGGTCCACAGGATGATCGGCATGCCGAACTCGGCGGCGATGTCGGACACCTGCAGGTCGGCCAGCCCGTACGGCGGGCGCAGCAGCTTGGGCTCGACCCCGGCCGCCTTCTTCACCGCGTCCTGGGTGCGCTGGATCTCACTCTTGATCACCCAGGGGTCGACCTTGGTGAAGTCAGGGTGCTTGTAGCTGTGGTTGCCGAGCTCGTGGCCCTCCTGGACCATCCGCTTGACGTAGGCCGGACGGCTGTTGACGTACTGGCCCTCCAGGAAGAAGGTCGCCTTGGCGTCGTACTTCTTCAACGTGTCGAGCAGCTTGCCCGCATGCTTCCCAGGCCCGTCGTCGAAGGTCAGCGCGATGCACTTGACCTGCTCGCAGTCGACCTCCGGCTTCTTGGGGGCCTGGGCCAGGGCGGGTGTGGGGGTCAGCGCGACGGCAACAGCCGCGATGGCTAGAAGTGAAGTGATTTGTCGGGACATAGCAAAAGTTTCCAATGTGATGGATGTTGCGAGGGATGTCCCGACCGTAGCGGATCAACTCTTGGGGGGTGAAGGCGCTTCGGGAAGTCTCAGCAAACCCGAACCTCCGACACCGACGACGACCGCCAGCGCCGCCGCGCCCAGCGCGAAGCCGTAGGCGTTGGACGGGCCGTACAGCTCGGTGAGCCGCCCGCCCGCGCCCGCGCCGATCGCCACCCCCAGCCCGATCGACGTGGAGATCCACGCCATGCCCTCGGTGAGCAGGGACGGCGGCACCAGCCGCTCGGTCAGCGAGAACCCGGTGATGAGCGTCGGCGAGATGGCCAGTCCGGCCAGGAACAGCGCCATCGCCATGATCGGCACGCTGTCGATGAACATGATCGGCAGCAGCCCGACGACGAACACGCCGAGCGTCCGCACGAACCGGCCACGCAGCGAGATCTTCCAGGCCCGCGCGCCGAACCAGAGCCCCGACACCATCGAGCCGCCCGCGAACGAGGCCAGCAGGAACCCGGCGGCCCACTTCACGTCGTGCTCCTCGGCGAAGGCCACCGTGATGAGGTCCACCGAGCCGAACACCGCGCCCAGCGCCACGTAGACGCAGGCCAGCAGTGCGATGCCGGGGATCGTGATGGGCGTGCCGCCGCCACCGGTCTTGATCCTGCTCACCGGCGGCTCGGTGCGCCGCTGCGCCGCCAGGGCCAGGCACCCGGCCAGGCTGGCCACCAGCGCCACGATCAGTCCGGCGTACGGGTTGATCGTCGTGGCCAGCACGGTGACCAGCGCGGGACCGGTGACGAAGATGACCTCGTCGACGACCGACTCGAACGCGAAGGCCGTGTGCAGCTTGCTCGATCCTGCGTGCAGGTTCGACCAGCGGGCTCTGACCATGGATCCGATCGACAGCGAGGTCGCGCCGACCAGCAGGGATGCGGCGTAGAGCGTCCACTCGGGCAGCCCGAACGCCACGCAGAGCATGAGCCCGGCCAGCGCCAGCCCGTTGACCACGGCGAACGGCACGATGATCCGGGCCTGGCCGGCCTTGTCGACCAGCCGCCCGGACAGCGGCGCGGCGACGGCGAAGGCGACGCTGACGACCCCGGAGACCGCTCCCGCGACGGCGTAGTCGTAGTGGGCGCCGGTGATCAGGAGTACGGCCCCGATGCCGAGCATGGACATCGGCATCCGGCCGAAGAACCCGGCCACCACGAAACCCTTGACCCCGGGCCCGTCGAACAATCCCCGGTAAGGCCCGACCACGTCATTTCCCCCTTACGTCAAACGCCCTAACAATGACGCACGATCCGCGACGACAGCAAGTGATATTTCGGCAAGTCAAGTAACGTGTCCCCAGTGTCCGGTCTTCCCTCCGTCCGCGCGGTCGTGCTCATGGTCGTCGCGGTGCTGTCCATCACCGGAGCGGGCGGCGCGCTCGCGCTGATCCTCGGCGAGGACCTGCTCAGGACGGCGCAGGCGCCGGTCAGCCAGGCGGCGGGGCAGCAGGAGCGCCGGCCGCAGCAGCCCGCGCCCCGGCTCGACAGCCTCGTACCCAGCGCCGCGCCCGTCACCGATTTCGGCCAGGGCGGCCCCGGCGTCACCGCGACCCCGCCCCGCGTGCTCGCCGTCACCCCGGCGGCCGTGCCCCGGCAGACCCGGCACGCGCTCGGCGCGCTGCGCGACGTGCAGAAGGTGATCGTCGTGGACGCCGGCTCGGTCAAGATCTCCGGCACCCCGCTGAACCTGCTGGCCGTCGACCCGGCGCACTTCCGCTCCTGGACGCCCCAGCCCGTCGCCGACCAGCCCGCCGTCTGGAGCGCCCTGGCCAGGGGCGAGCTCGTCGTCGACATGGCCACGGCACGCAGGAACGGCATGATCCCCGGCGCCCACTACCAGGTGGACGGCGGCCCGAGACTCCGGCTGGCCGCCTCGGCCACGCTCGGGCTCAAAGGCGTGGACGCGCTGGTCGGCGCCGAACTGGGCAAGGCGCTCGGCCTGGCCCCAGGCGTGGCGGTGCTGCTGCACGGCAAACCCGGCAAGATCAGCGAGGCCGGCGTGCGCAAGCTGCTCGGCAAGGACGCCCAGATCGTCATGCTCGACGCCGACACGCGCCGGGCCGCCACGCCCAAGCCGCAGCAGCCCGCCACCGTCACCGTCGGCCGGCCGAGCAGCTACCTGGAGCTCTACAAGGCCGCCGCCACCCGCTGCCCAGGACTGTCGTGGACCGTGCTCGCGGCCATCGGCCAGGTCGAGAGCGGCCACGGACGCAACAACGGGCCGTCGAGCGCCGGCGCGCTCGGGCCGATGCAGTTCATGCCCGCGACCTGGAAACACTACGGCGTGGACGGCGACGGCGACGGCAAGAAGGACATCTGGAGCCCGTACGACGCCGTGCCCGGCGCGGCCAACTACCTGTGCGCCAACAAGGCCGGCCAGGGCGGCGAGAGGTTACGCAAGGCGATCTGGTTCTACAACCACTCCTGGGACTACGTGAACAAGGTCATGAGCCTGGCCGAGGGCTACGCCCGCGCCTACGCGTGAACCCGGCGGGGCGGCGGGCAGCAGGTCAGCGGGCACGGGGTCGGCTCCGGCTCGTCCATGAGCTCGCGCACCATGCGGACGAACCGCGGGTGCGTGCCCGCCGTCGCCGCCCGCTCCATCGGCAGCCCCAGCTCGCCGGCCACCTGCCTGGCCTCGGTGTCGAGGTCGTAGACGACCTCCATGTGGTCGGAGACGAAGCCGATCGGCACCAGCACCACCGCGGGGGCGTCGGTCTTGCGCAGGTGGTCGCACACGTCCGGCTCCAGCCACGGCACCTGCGGCGGCCCGCTGCGCGACTGCCACACCAGGTCCCACGGCTGGTCGCGGCCGAGCTCCCGGTTGACCAGCTCGGCGCTCCTGCGCAGCTGCGCCTCGTACAGCCCGCCGGACGGCCCGGCGGTCTCGGCCATCGAGACCGGGATGCTGTGCGCGGTGAAGACCAGGCGGGCGTCGTCGCGGCCGAGCCGCTCCAGCGCGTCGCGCACGTGGTCGGCCATGGCCGCGACGAACCCGGGGTGCTCGCCGTAGTGGCGCATCTTCACCAGCTCGGGGCCGCCATCGACGGAGATCCTGGCGATGTCCTCGTAGTACTGCCTGCAGCTCGAATAGCCCGCGAACGCCGACGTGGCGAACACCGCGGCCCTGCGCACGCCGTCGGCCTTCATCCGCCGCACGGTGTCCTCGCCGAACGGGTGCCAGTTGCGGTTGCCCCAGTAGACCGGCACGTCGATCACCGGGCGCAGCGCCTCGACGAGGTCGCGGTTCTGCCGGTTGATCGGGCTGACGCCGCCGAAGCCCTGGTAGTGCTCGGCGACCTCCAGCAGCCGCTCCCTGGGCACGCCGCGGCCGCGCACGACGTTCTCCAGGAACGGGAGCACGTCGTCGGGGCCTTCAGGGCCGCCGAACGACAGCAGCAGCAGAGCATCGTAAGTTCCCACGTCGCAACCCTATGTCGGCGTGCGGGCGGTCCCTCCGGAGAGGTAGGTTCGATCACGTGAGCGCATTCAACGACATACGCGACTATGTAGCCATTCCGCGAGTCCTCTCGCTGAAGCTCTCGCCCGACGAGTCCAGGCTCGTCTCGGTGGTCCAGTCGCTGAACCCCGACGGCAAGTCGTACGGAACCGCGCTCTGGGCGATTCCGCTCCCTGGTCCCCTCTCTGGTCCGCACACCGGATCCCCCGACACCGCGCCGTACCGGCTCACGCGTTCGGCCAAGGGCGAGAGCCAGGCCGTCTTCACCGCGTCCGGCGACGTGCTGTTCACCTCGGCCCGCGCCGACGCGACCGTCAAGGACTCCTCCGACGAGACGCCCTCGCTGTGGCTGCTGCCCCGCGCCGGCGGCGAGGCCCGCCAGATCGCCACCCGCCCAGGCGGCATCGGCGCCGTGCGCGCCGCGGGCGACGTCGTGGTGTTCGCCGCCGACGTGCTCGACGGCGAGGAGTCCACCGAGGAGGAACGGCGCAAGGCCCGCAAGGACGCCGGCATCAGCGCCATCCTGTACGAGGGCTACCCCGTCCGCTTCTGGGACCACGACCTCGGCCCCGGCCGCACCCGCCTGTTCGCCGCCAGGCTCGGCGCCGACCGGCTGGAGGACGTCCGCGACCTGACCCCCGACGCCGGCGAGGCGCTGCGCGAGGTCGCCTTCGAGCTCACCCCCGACGGCGCCACCGTGGTCGCCACCTGGCGGATCCCGCTGCCCGGCGGCGAGCTGCGCAGCGACCTGGTCGCCATCGACGTGGCCACCGGCGAACGCCGCACGCTCTTCACCGAGACCGGCTTCGACTTCACCGGGCCGCTGGCGATCTCGCCCGACGGCGCCCGCGTGGCCTGCTCGCGCGACCGCGTCGACAGCCTGGAGGTGTCGGCCAAGGCCGAGCTGTGGATCGGCGACCTGGCCACCGGCCAGGGCCGCACCTACGCCGGCGACCTGTTCCCGATGGACCTGGCCTGGACGCCGGACTCCACGGCCGTCCACCTGGTGGCCGACTTCCAGGGCCGCCGCCCGCTCTTCCGCGTCCCGCTGGACGGCGAGACCACCAGGCTCACCCAGGACCACGCCGCCTACCTCGCGCCCAACCCCGCCGCCGACGGAACCACGCTCTACGCGCTGCGCAGCGCCATCGACCTCGCCCCGGCCCCGGCCAGGATCGACCTCGCCACCGGCGAGATCACCGACCTGCCCTCGCCCGCGCCGCGTCCCGAGGTGCCCGGCACGCTCACCGAGATCTCCGCCACCGCCGACGACGGCGCGACCGTGCGCGGCTGGCTCGTGCTGCCCGAAGGCGCCTCCGCCGACGACCCCGCGCCGTTCCTGCTGTGGATCCACGGCGGCCCGATCGCCTCGTGGAACGACTGGCAGTGGCGCTGGCAGGCGTGGATCATGGCGCAGCACGGCTACGCGGTGCTGATGCCCGACCCGTGCCTGTCCACCGGCTACGGCCAGGAGTGGATCGACCGCGGCTGGGGCAACTGGGGCCCGCGCACCCAGGCCGACCTCGACGCCATCGTGGACGCCGCGCTGGCCAGGGACGACATCGACAGCGAGCGCATCGCCGCGATGGGCGGCTCGTTCGGCGGCTACATGGCCAACTGGATCGCCGGTCACAGCGACCGCTACAAGGCCATCGTCACCCACGCCTCGCTGTGGAACCTCGACCAGTTCGTCGGCACCACCGACGCCTCCTCGTACTGGCAGCGCGAGTTCGGCGCGCCGGGCGCGGAACGCTACCAGCTGCTGTCGCCGCACCTCAGCCTGGACAAGATCACCACGCCGATGCTGGTCATCCACGGCGACAAGGACTACCGGGTGCCCATCGGCGAGGCCCTGCGCCTGTGGTGGGACCTGCAGCGCACCGGCGTCGAGTCCAAGTACCTGTACTTCCCCGACGAGAACCACTGGATACTCAAGCCGGGCAACGCCGTCGCCTGGTACGAGACCGTCCTGGCCTTCCTCGCCCAGCACGTGCTCGGCCAGGAGTGGAAGCGCCCGGACTCGGTGGTGTGATGCCCGGCTTCGCGAAACTGGCCGAGGACATCGCCCGCGAGGCCGGCGACATGCTGCTGGCCAGGCGGCCCACGATGTCCGGGGCCGTGGAGACCAAGTCCAGCCCCACCGACGTGGTCACCATCCTCGACAAGGCGTCCGAGCAGCTCATCCGCGAGCGCATCCTGGCCGCCAGGCCCGACGACACGATCCTCGGCGAGGAGGAGGGCGAGGCGCGCGGCGAGTCCGACGTGCGCTGGGTCGTCGACCCGATCGACGGCACGGTCAACTTCCTGTACGGGCTGCCCGACTGGGCGGTGTCGATCGCGGTCGAGGTGAACGGCGAGGTCGTGGCCGGCGCGGTGAACCTGCCGGCCAGGGGCGAGCTGTTCTGCGCGGCCCGCGGCGAGGGCGCCTGGCTCGGCGGCGAGCGGCTGCGCTGCAACACCGGCGTGCCGCTGGAACGGGCGCTGGTGGCCACCGGATTCGGCTACGGCGCCGACCGGCGGGCCGTCCAGGGTCAGGTGGTGGCCCAGGTGCTGCCGCGCGTACGCGACATCAGGCGCGGCGGCTCGTGCGCCATCGACCTGTGCTCGGTGGCCGCGGGACGGGTGGACGCCTACTACGAGCGCGGCGTCAACCGCTGGGACTACGCCGCGGCCGGCCTGATCGCCACCGAGGCGGGCGCCAGGCTCGGCGGGCTGCGCGGCCGTCCGGCCAACACCGATCTGACGCTGTGCGCCGCCGCCGGGCTGTTCGAGGAGCTGCACGACCTGCTCGTCCCGCTCGATCCGGAACGCGACGTCTGAGCGGGCGACCGCCCGCACGGCGAACGGCCGGCGCCCCTCCTCCTGGGCCCCGGCCGTTCGCGTCCGCTGACGGCGGCTCTATCCGTTCAGCGGGATGCCATGATCGTCGGCCAGGCGGCGCAGGTCCTCGATCTCGGCGGTGAGCGTGTCGGCGAGGTAGTCGTCGCCGGTGCTCCGCGCCTCCCGAAGACCCTTGTAGGCCTGGTCGAGTCGGGTTTCGATCGTGGTCGTGAACTCGCCCATCTCACCTACTCTCTCAGGGGGGTTCAGTCTTGCGTGGGGGCGATGTGCGCCCATTGCGGGTTCATGTCCGGGCAATGGGTGTTCCGCAGGCATACCCCGGGTTCTCGCCCTCCGAAACATGAATTTCGCCGCGGGATGCCCGACCGGGGCCTCACCCGGGGCTGAACATGTCTTACCGTGCGCTTATCGAGTCTGTGGGCAGAATGAATGACCAGAATCGGAGAGAGGTGTACCGGCGTGCGGGTGCTGGTGGTTGAGGACGAGCGGGTGCTCGCCGACGCGATCGCGACGGGGCTGCGGCGCGAGGCCATGGCGGTCGACGTCGCCTACGACGGCGGGGGCGCGCTGGAGCGCACCTCCTACATCGACTACGACGTGATCGTGCTGGACCGCGACCTGCCGGTCGTGCACGGCGACGAGGTGTGCCGCCGGCTGGTGGAGCAGCGTTCCGCCTCGCGCATCCTGATGCTGACCGCCTCGGGCGACGTGGACGACAAGGTGGAGGGCCTCGGCCTGGGCGCCGACGACTACCTGGCCAAGCCGTTCGTGTTCATCGAGCTGGTGGCCAGGGTGCGCGCGCTCGGCCGCCGTTCCGCGCCCGCGCTGCCGCCGGTGCTGGAGCGGGCCGGGATCAGGCTCGACCCGGGCAAGCGGCTGGTGGAGCGCGACGGCAAGGAGATCGTCCTGACCAAGAAGGAGTTCGCGGTCCTGGAGGAGCTGATGCGCGCCGAGGGCGCCGTGGTCAGCCAGGAGGACCTGCTGGACAAGGCGTGGGACGAGAACATCGACCCGTTCACCAACGTGGTTCGCGTGACCATGATGACGCTGCGCAAGAAGCTGGGCGACCCCCAGGTGATCGAGACCGTACCCGGAGTGGGATACAAGTTGTGAGCGAACGGCCAGACCCCAAGGCGGGCCCGACGCACCCGATGATCAGCCCGCACTCGGCACGCAAGGCGACGCGCGTGCAGGAGGCGCCGCCGCCCACGGGCCCACCGGCCTGGGACGGCCCCGCCCCGCCTGGCCACGCCGCCGCGCAGCAGCGCACGACGATGGAGCGGATGAGGGGGCTGCAGGGCAAGGTCAGCATCCGCTGGCGGCTCACCGTCACCTACGGCGGCTTCGTCTTCCTGGCCGGGGCCGTGCTGCTGTTCACCATGTACGCCATCGTCGGCAACGCGATCGTGGCGGGCTGGCCGCAGATCGACACCCGCGGCGTCGACGCCATCGACGCGGCCATCTTCCAGGTCAAGTGGGCCCAGGCCAAGGAGCTGACCGTGCAGAACGCACGAGACCTGCTCCTGCAGAACGCGCTCATGGCCCTGATCGGCGTGGCCATCCTGGCGCTCATCATCGGCTACTTCGTCGCCGACCGCGCGCTCAAGCCGGTCAGCCAGATGACCGCCGCCGCGCGCAAGCTGTCCGAGAGCACGCTGGCGCACCAGCGCATCGACCTGCACGGCCCGGACGACGAGCTGAAGGAGCTGGCCGACACCTTCGACGACATGCTCACCCGGCTCAACATCGCCTTCGACGCCCAGCGCAGATTCGTCGCCAACGCCTCTCACGAGCTGCGTACGCCCCTCACCATCAACAGGACGGTCCTGGAGATCGCCCTGTCCGACCCGGAGGCCTCAGCGGACCTCAAGGCGCTCGGCCGCACCCTCCTGGAGGTCAACGCCCGCAACGAGAAGCTCATCGAGGGCCTGCTGCTGCTGGCCAGGAGCGAGCGCGAGCTGGCCGTGCGCAAGCCGGTGGACGTCCAGGACGTGGCGCGCACCGCCGTGGAGCAGGTCACGCCGTTCGCCGAGGAACACGGTGTGACGATAAGCACTGATCTGGGCGCGGCCCCCACGATCGGCGACCCGGTGCTGCTGGAACGCTCCGTCAGCAACCTGCTCGAGAACGCGGTGAAGTACAACATTCCCGAAAACGGAAAAGTCTGGATCCGAACGGGAATGGTGGACGGGGGCTTGGTTGTTCAGGTGGCCAACACGGGCCAGCACGTCCCGGCATACGAGGTGAACAGCCTGTTCGAGCCCTTCAGACGGCTCAACGCGGACCGCGTTGAGTCGGCCAAGGGAGCGGGCCTCGGGCTGTCCATCGTCCGCGCCGTCGTCCAGGCACACGGGGGGAATGTGACCGCCGTGCCGCGCGACGGCGGGGGCCTGGTGGTCACCATCCGGCTGCCGAGACGCTGAATCCGTGTGCCGGTCCGGCGTGTTGCTCGACGGGGCGCGTCTCGTTCACGCCGTACATGTGGTTGGATGTGCCGTCGAACACGGTGGTGCATGACGCCAAGGCTGTGGGTTTCGCCATATTTGGCTAACCATTGCCGACGGCAGCAGGCCCTGACGTGTTGGGAGGTTCGTTGTCCGTTTCCGCGGGGTACCGATGGGAAATCTCCCCGGCGGAACGGGCACAAGATGGGCCTCCCGGACGTTAGAAGACGCGCGAAGGGCGCGAAGACATATAGATGAGGGGGATGGAGTAAGCACAATGGCTACCGACTACGACAGCCCGCGCAAGACAGACGACGACCTGGGTGAAGACAGCCTTCAGGAACTCCAGGCGCGGCGCACCGACAAGTCGTCTGGCAGCATCGACATCGATGAGACGGACCTTGCCGAGTCGCTCGAACTGCCCGGTGCGGATCTGTCGAACGAAGAGCTCTCCCTGCGGGTGATCCCCCGTCAGGCCGACGAGTTCACCTGCTCGCGTTGTTTCCTGGTGCACCACCGTAGCCAGCTGGCCTCTGAGAAGAACGGCCAGCAGGTCTGCCGGGAGTGCGCCGCCTGACGAGGAGGCAACCGCGTGGCCGTACCAGAGAAGGACAACCAGCCAGGTAAAGAGATCGCCGACCCCGAGAACGAGGTCGGCGAGCTCGTTGGCAGGCTCACCGAGCCCGGTGAGCTCGAGCCGGCCGAGCGGCGCAGGCTGCTCGGCCGCCTAGCCCAGGCCCTGGCCGCGGGCGCCAAACGGGCGCGCGCGACCGGCGCGGGCCGGGGGCGCTGGCTGGCCGATGTCTTCCTCAACATCGCGCCGCGCATCCCGATCAGAGATCTGCAGACCCTTTCCGAGCACCACCACGGCCTGACCGGCGAGGCGCTGGCCGACGACCTGGTGCGCACCGCCCAGAAGGCCACCACGGCCGTCGGGGCCATCGGGGGAGCACTGGCCGCGGCCCAGTTCGCCGCGCCACCCCTCCTGCTCTCCGCCCCCGCACAGCTCGTGGCCGAGACCATCGTGGTCGCCGCCATCGAGGTCAAGCTGCTGGCCGAACTGCACGAGGTGTACGGCGTCCGCGTCCAGGGCAGCGGCACCCAGCGCGCCTTCGCGTTCACCTCCGCCTGGGCCAAGCAGCGCGGCGTCGACCCGCTCGCCCCCGGATCCGTCACGCTCGCGCTCGGCGCGGCCACCAAGACCGCCCTGCGCAACCGGCTGATGCGCACGCTCGGCCGCCACCTGACCACGCTCGGGCCGTTCCTGACGGGCGCCGTGGCGGGGGGCGCGCTCAACCGCATCGCGACCAAGAAGCTCGGCGACGCGATCCGCCAGGACCTGCGCGGAAAGCTCCCCCCGGTTCCGCAGCGCGACGAACTCACCGACTAGCCGCCCCGGCTCCCGCCCTCACTCGGGAGCACCCGCCGCCCGCCGGTGCCGCGCACGCGGCACCTGCCCCCAAGGGACCTGGGGCGGGTCAGACGCGTAGTCCGTCGAGGGTCATCGTCAGGATGGCGTCCGCCAGGTCGTCCGCCGACCCGCCGCCCCCCGGCTGGTACCACTCGGTGATCGAGTTCACCGTCCCGAACAGCAGCCGCGTCACCAGCGCCGGGTCCAGGTCCGATCGGATGCTCCCGTCCGTCGCCGCCTGCTTGACCAGGTGGGCGATGAACCGGTCGAACTCCCGCCGCCGTTCCAGTGCCTGCTGCTCGGTGTGGCTGTTGCCGCGGACCCGCAGCAGCAGCGTCACGTACGGCAACCGGTCCACCAGGATCCGGACGCTCTGCCGCACCACCCACTCCAGGCGTTCGATCGCCGGCCCGGTGGCGGCTCGCTCGTCGGCGATCATGGTGAACAGCCCGTCGAGCGCCCGGTCCAGCGCCCGGGCGAGCAGTTGTTCCTTGCCTGGTACGTGGTAGTAAATGGCGGATTTCGTGACGCCGAGCGCCCGGGCCAGGTCTTCCATGCTGGTCCCGTCGTAGCCGCGCTCGTTGAAGACGTTCACGGCGATGGAGAGCACGGATTCCGGGTCGTGCCCGCGCTTTCGCTGACGGGTGGTGGTGGCCATATGGCTAATTATCCCGCTTGTCGATGACTCGCCGGAGCTTGCCCACCGAGCGCTCCAGCGTCTCCGGGTCCACGACCTCGACCTCGACGCTCACCCCGACCCCGTCCTTGACCGCGCCACGCAGCGCCGCCGCGGCCTCGTCCCTGCCGGTGAACCCCGGGCGGCACTCGACCTTGACGGTCATCACGTCCAGCCGTCCAGGACGGGTCAGATGGAGCTGGAAGTGCGGCGACAGGCCTGGCGTGCGCAGCACCAGCTCCTCGATCTGCGTCGGGAACACGTTCACGCCGCGCAGGATGATCATGTCGTCGGTCCGTCCCGTCACCTTCGCCATCCGGCGGAAGGCGGGGCGCGCGGTGCCGGGCAGCAGCGTGGTCAGGTCGCGGGTGCGGTACCTGATGACCGGCATGGCCTCCTTGGTGAGCGTGGTGAACACCAGCTCGCCCTGCTCGGGCGCGGGCGCGCCGGTGAACGGGTCGACCGTCTCTGGGTAGAAGTGGTCCTCCCAGACGTGCAGGCCGTCCTTGGTCTCGACGCACTCGTTGGCCACGCCCGGGCCCATCACCTCGGACAGACCGTAGATGTCCACGGCGTGCAGGTCGAAGCGGTCCTCGATCTCGGCGCGCATCTCCTCCGTCCACGGCTCGGCGCCGAAGATCCCCACCCGTAGCGAGGACGCGCGCGGGTCGAGCCCCTGCGACTCGAACTCGTCCAGCAGGGCCAGCATGTACGACGGCGTCACCATGATCACGTCGGGCCGGAAGTCGGCGATGAGCCGCACCTGGCGCTGCGTCATCCCGCCGGAGACCGGCACCACCGTGCAGCCCAGCCGCTCGGCCCCGTAGTGCGCGCCCAGCCCGCCGGTGAACAGCCCGTAGCCGTACGCGACGTGCACCAGGTCGCCAGGACGCCCGCCGGAGGCCCTGATCGAGCGGGCCATCACCCCGGCCCAGGTACGCAGGTCCCTGGCGGTGTAGCCGACCACGGTGGGCTTGCCGGTGGTGCCGCTGGAGGCGTGCACCCGAGCGATCCGCTCGCGCGGCACGGCGAACATCCCGAAGGGGTAGCTGTCGCGCAAATCCTGTTTCGTGGTGAAAGGAAACCCGGCGAGGTCGTCGAGTTCCTTGCAGTCGTTCGGGTGCACGCCGTGTTCGTCGAATTTACGCCGATATAGCGGGACATTTTCGTAGGCGTGATGCAGCGTCCATTGCAGGCGCTCGAGCTGAAGCGCCATGAGTTCGTCGCGGGATACGCGCTCGATCGGGTGGAGTTCTCCGGGTTCGGGGGGTTCGCCGTACTTCATCGGTCGTTCTCCCTTAACGACTTGCCGCGGCCGCGGAACTCGGCCACCACCTGCCCGCCCGGCTTGCGGACGGTGACGTCGTAGATGCCGTTGCGTCCGTACCTGGTGCGTTCCACGGCCTCGGCCACCAGCACGTCACCCTCGTGCGCCGGTGAGACGAACGTGATCTCCGCCCCGGCCGCCACCGTCACCGGCCCGTGGCTGTTGCAGGCGCAGGCGAAGGCGGTGTCGGCCAGGAGGAAGACGTACCCGCCGTGGCACAGGGCATGACCGTTGATCATCATGCCGGTCACGGTCATGCGGCACACCGCCCGTCCTGTGCCCAGTTCCACCAGTTCGATACCCAGGGACGCGGAGGCCAGATCGGCGTCCATCATGCGACGCGCGCTCTCCAACGGAAGTCTCCCTTGTCAACTGACCGAATGTTCGGTAAACACATCACCGTCCGGCCGATCCTGTCAAGAGGGTGAACACCGTGTTCGAACAGCATCGCGAGACCCTGGAGAAAGCCCTTTCCGCGATCGCCGACCGTGGCTATTGGAGCGCCTACCCCGAATCCCCGAGCCCCCGCGTCTACGGTGAGGGCGCGGCCGAGCGGGGCAAGGAGGCGTTCGAGTCGTATCTCGGCAAGCCGTTCCCGATCGAGCAGCCCGGCACCGGGGCCTGGATCGGCGGCGAGCGGTCGCCGTACGGGATCGACCTGGGGGTCACCTACCCCGAGCCGGTGATCGACGACCTCATCGCGGCGGCCAGGTCGGCGCTGCCCGCCTGGCGCGACGCCGGGCCCGAGCGGCGCGCGCTCACCTGCGTCGAGATCGTGCACCGCGTCAACCAGCGCAGCTTCGAGCTCGCCAACGCGGTCCAGCACACCACCGGGCAGGCGTTCGTGATGGCCTTCCAGGCCGGCGGGCCGCACGCGCAGGACCGCGCGCTGGAGGCCATCGCCTACGGCTACGCCGCCATGACCGCCTCGGCCGCCGAGGCCCGCTGGGAGAAGCCCGCCAAGGGCGACCCGCTCGTCATGAACAAGCGCTTCACCGTCGTGCCCAAGGGCGTCGCGCTGGTGATCGGCTGCAACACGTTCCCCACCTGGAACGCCTACCCGGGCCTGTTCGCCTCGCTTGTCACCGGCAACCCGGTGATCGTCAAGCCGCATCCGCGCGCCGTGCTGCCGCTCGCGATCACCGTTCAGATCGCCCGCGAGGTGCTGGCCGAGGCCGGGTTCGACCCGGCGCTGGTGTCGCTGGCGGTCGAGGAGGGGCGCGGCCTGGCCAAGACCCTGGCCACCCACCCCGACGTGCGCGTCGTCGACTTCACCGGCTCCACCGAGTTCGGCGACTGGCTGGAGCAGAACGCCCGCCAGGCGCTCGTGCACACCGAGAAGGCCGGGGTGAACACGATCGTCCTCGACTCCACCGGCTCCTGGCGCGGCATGCTCGGCAACCTGGCGTTCTCGCTGTCGCTCTACAGCGGCCAGATGTGCACCGCGCCGCAGAACATCCTCGTCCCGGCCGGCGGCATCGAGACCGACGAGGGCCACAAGAGCTTCGACGAGGTCGCGGCCGGCCTCGCCGCGGCGGTGAGCAGGCTGCTCGGCGACGACGCCAAGGCGGTCGAGCTGACCGGCGCCATCGTCAACCCCGACGTGCTCGCCAGGGTCGACGCCGCGCCCTCGCTCGGCGAGGTGGTGCTGGAGTCCCGCGCGATCAAGCATCCGTCGTTCCCCGACGCGACCGTGCGCACGCCGGTCATCGTCCGGGTCGATCCGGGCAAGGAGGAGGTCTTCGGGCGCGAGCACTTCGGGCCCATCGCGTTCCTCGTCCCGACCGCGTCCACGCAGGAGAGCCTCGACGTGCTGCGCCGCACCATCACCGCGCGCGGCGCGCTCACCGCGGCGGCGTACTCGACCTCCGACGACGTGCTCGACCAGGCCGAGCGGGCCGCGCTCGAGGCCGGGGTCAACCTGTCGTGCAACCTCACCGGCGGCGTGTTCGTCAACCAGTCGGCCGCGTTCAGCGACTATCACGGCACCGGCGCCAACCCGGCGGCCACGGCCTCGCTGACCGACCCCGGCTACGTCGCGGGCCGCTTCCACGTGGTGCAGTCCAGGCGTCCGGCATGACCGAGGTCTTCCTGGTCGGCGGCGTGCGGACGCCGATGGGCCGCTACGGCGGCGCGCTGGCCGGCGTGCGGCCCGACGACCTGGCCGCGCTGGTCGTGGGCGAGGCGGTGCGCCGCGCCGAGGTCGATCCCGAGGCAGTCGACGAGGTGGTCCTGGGCGCCGCCAACCAGGCCGGGGAAGACAACAGGAACGTGGCCCGCATGGCCACCCTGCTGTCCGGCCTGCCGGAGACGACCCCCGCCTACACGGTCAACCGGCTGTGCGCGAGCGGGCTGAGCGCGGTCGTCTCGGCGGCGCAGGCGGTCCGGGCGGGAGACTCCGGCCTGGTGGTGGCCGGCGGGGTCGAGTCCATGACCCGCGCGCCCTGGGTGATGGCCAAGCCCGGCACCCCGTGGGCCAAGCCGGGCGAGGTGGCCGACACCTCGCTGGGCTGGCGCTTCACCAACCCGCGCTTCGAACCGCGCACGACGCTGTCGATGGGCGAGACCGCCGAGGAAGTGGCCGCGCTCGACGGCATCACCCGCGCCGACTCCGACGCCTGGGCGCTGCGCAGCCACGCCCGCGCGGTCGCCGCGGCCAAGGAGGGCCGCTTCGCGCCCGAGATCGTGCCGGTCGGCGAGGTGCGTGCGGACGAGGGCCCGCGCCCCGACACCTCGATGGACCGCCTGGCCGGGTTAAGGACGATCTTCCGCGACGGCGGCGTCGTGACGGCGGGCTCGTCGTCGCCGCTGTCCGACGGCGCGGCGGCCGTCGTGGTGGCGAGCGAGGAGGCGGTGCGCCGCCACGGGCTCACACCGCGCGCCAGGATCGTGGCGAGCGCCGCCGCGGGCGTCGAGCCGCACCTCATGGGCCTCGGCCCGGTGCCCGCCACGCGCAAGGCCCTGTCCAGGGCCCGATGGAGCGAGGCCGACACCGTCGAGCTGAACGAGGCGTTCGCGCCGCAGGTGCTGGCCTGCGTGCGCCGCCTCGGCCTCGACCCCGAGACGGTCAACGCCGACGGCGGCGCCATCGCACTCGGGCATCCGCTCGGGTGCTCCGGCGCCAGGCTCGTCGTCACGCTGCTCGGCCGGATGGAACGCGAGTCCGGGCGGCGCGGGCTGGCGACCCTGTGCGTCGGTGTCGGCCAGGGGGTCGCCCTGCTGGTGGAGCGCCTGTGAACCGTGTCACGTACGGGCAGGCACCCCTCCCTCCCCAGCGGGGCGGCACCCTCACGAGGACGGCCGCGCGCGATGGGAACGCCCGCGGCGCGGACGTGGCCGGCCCTACCCCCCAGGGGGCCGGCCACCCCTCGGCCCAGGCGGACGGCCAGGCGGACGGCCAGGCGGACGACCACGCGCGGAAAGGTGACACGTGAGGACGCTGCTGGTTGACGAGCGCGGCGACCGGGTGGTGGTGCGCCTGCACCGGCCCGACGCGCGCAACGCGATCGACGCGGAGATGGTCGGCGAGCTGCACCAGGTGTGCGGCCTGCTGGAAGGCGACCCCAGGCCGCTGCTGCTGACCGGCGGCGACGGCGTGTTCGCGGCCGGGGCCGACATCGGCGAACTGCTGCTGCGCGGCCGCGACGAGGCGCTGCAGGGCATCAACAGCACGCTGTTCGAGCGCATCCGCCGCCTGCCGATGCCGACCGTGGCCGCCGTCGACGGCTACGCGCTCGGCGGCGGCGCGGAACTGGCCTACGCCTGCGACCTGCGCGTGGCCAGCACCAGGGCGGTCTTCGGCAACCCCGAGCCGAACCTGGGCATCATCGCCGGCGCCGGGGCCTGCTGGCGGCTCAAGGAACTGGTCGGCGAGCCGCTGGCCAAGCTGGTGCTGCTGGCCGGGCACCGGATCGACGCGGCCGAGGCGAAGGACTGCCGGCTGGTGTCCGAGGTGTGCGAGCCGGCCGAGCTGGAGGCCCGCGCGCACGCGCTGATCGACCGCATGGCGAAGGCGTCGGCCGCCGCGCTGCGGCTGACCAAGCTGGTGCTCGACGCGCCGCCGCAGGCGCACCCTGCGGTCGATCACCTGGCCCAGGCGGTGTTGTTCGAGGACCCCGAGAAACACGCACGGATGCAGAAATTTCTGGACAAGGGGGCGTCGTGAAGGTGGCCGTCATCGGCGGTGGCCGCATGGGATCCGGCATCGCCCAGGTCTTCCTGTCGCGCGGCGACCAGGTCACCGTCCAGGAGCCCGAGGCCGAGGCGGCCCGTGAGCGCGTCGCCAAGGGGCTGGCGGTCGCCGAGTCCAAAGGCGGCGGCCCCGCGGACGAGGCGCTGAGCAGGCTCACCCTGGGCCGCGTGCCCGCCGACGCCGAGCTGGTGATCGAGGCCGTGCCGGAGGACCCGCGGCTCAAGGTCGAGGTGCTGGCCGCGGCCGAGGCCACCGTCGGCGCCGGGGCCGTGCTGGCCAGCAACACCAGCTCGCTGTCCATCGGGGAGCTGGGCGCCGGGCTGGACCGGCCGGAACGGCTGATCGGCATGCACTTCTTCAACCCGGTCCCGGTGCAGCGGCTGGTCGAGATCATCGTCACCAAGGCCACCGCCGGCGACGTGCTCGACCGGGCCAGGGCGTACGCCGAGCGGATCGGCAAGACCGGCGTCGTCGTGTACGACTCGCCCGGCTTCGCCACCAGCCGCCTGGGCGTGCTGCTCGGCCTGGAGGCGATCCGCATGGTGGAGGAGGGCGTGGCCAGTGCCGACGACATCGACACCGCCATGACGCTCGGCTACGGCTACCCGATGGGCCCGCTCCGGCTGGGCGACCTGGTCGGGCTCGACGTCCGGCTGGCCATCGCCGAATACCTGCACGCCAGGCTGGGCCCCCGATTCGAGCCGCCGGCGCTGCTGCGCGCCAAGGTGGCGGCCGGCGAGCTGGGACGCAAGACGGGAAAGGGTTTCTACGAGTGGCAGTGACGCGCACCTTCCAGGACCTCATCGACGCCGACGAACGCATCGAACCCCGCGACGACATGCCCGACGACTACCGCAAGACCCTGATCAGGCAGATCGCCCAGCACGCCCACTCCGAGATCATCGGCATGCAGCCGGAAGGCGCCTGGATCACCCGCGCCCCCAGCCTCAAGCGCAAGGCCATCCTGCTGGCCAAGGTCCAGGACGAGGCCGGCCACGGCCTCTACCTGTACGGCGCGGCCGAAACGCTGGGCGTCGACAGGGACGAGCTCCTGCACGCCCTGCACGAAGGCCGCCAGCGCTACTCCTCGATCTTCAACTACCCCACCCCCACCTGGGCGGACGTCGGCGCCATCGGCTGGCTGGTCGACGGGGCCGCGATCGTCAACCAGGTGCCGCTGTGCCGCTGCTCCTACGGCCCGTACGCCAGGGCCATGGTGCGCATCTGCAAGGAGGAGAGCTTCCACCAGCGGCAGGGTTACGAGCTGCTGTACGCGCTCGCCCACGGCACCGAGGCCCAGCACCGGATGGCGCAGGAGGCGGTGGATCGGTGGTGGTGGCCGTCGCTGATGATGTTCGGCCCGCCCGACGCCGAGTCCACCCACTCCGCCCGGTCGATGGCCTGGAAGATCAAGCGGCACTCCAACGACGAGCTGCGCCAGCGGTTCATCGACATGGTCGTGCCGCAGGCGGAGATCCTCGGGGTCACGCTGCCCGATCCCGAGCTGCGCTGGAACGTCGGACGCGGGCACCATGACCACGGGGAGATCGACTGGGCGGAGTTCAAACGGGTGTTGTCGGGCGACGGGCCGTGCAACGCCGAGCGCATGGCGCACCGGCGGCGGGCCCACGACGACGGCGCCTGGGTCCGCGAGGCCGCGGCCGCCTACGCCGCGGCCGTCCCCGAGAGCATGCCCGTCCCCGAGACCACGAGCGTTTCCGAGACCACGAGCGTTTCCGAGGGGAGCCGGGCGTGACGCGGCTGTGGGAGGTGTTCGTCCGGCCCAGGCGCGGGCTGTCGCACGTGCACGCGGGCAGCCTGCACGCCCCCGACGCCGAGCTGGCGCTCAGGCACGCCCGCGACCTGTTCACCCGCCGCCAGGAGGGGGTGAGCGTCTGGGTGGTGCCCGCCGACCAGATCACCGCCTCCTCACCGGACGAGAAGGACGCGTTCTTCGACCCGGCCGCCGACAAGCCGTACCGGCACCCGACGTTCTACGAGGTGCCGGAAGGGGTGGAACACCTGTGATCGGCGCGCTGGAGATCGGTGACGACTGCCTGGTGTTGTCCCAGCGGCTGGCCGAATGGGTCACCAGGGCGCCCACGCTGGAGGAGGACATCGCGCTGGCCAACCTGAGCCTCGACCTCCTCGGGCAGGCCAGGTCGCTGCTGTCGCGCGCGGGCGACGAGGACGAGCTGGCCTACCTGCGCGACCCGGCCGGGTTCCGCAACTGCCTGCTGGTCGAGCAGCCGAACGGCGACTTCGCGCACACCGTCGTGCGCCACCTGCTGTACGCCACGTTCCTGCACGCCCTCTACGCCGACCACCCCGAGGACGACGTGGCCGCCAAGGGCGTCAAGGAGCTGGCCTACCACCGCGACTACGCCCGGCTGTGGTCGGTGCGGCTGGGCCGGGGCACCGAGGAGAGCCGCCGGCGCATGACGGCCGCGCTGGAGAGCCTGTGGCCGTACACCGGTGAGCTGTTCGACGACCACCCCGCGCTCCGGGCGCCGTGGGCGGCGTACGTGCACGGGGTCCTGGACGACTCCGGACTCAGCGCGCCGGAAGGCGGGCCGCAGCGGCGCGGCGGGCGCCGGGGCGAGCACGAGGCACACCTCACCGAGCTGCTGGACGAGCTGCAGGCCCTGCACCGCGAGCACGCCGGAGCCACCTGGTGAGCAACCGGGGTGTGGCGGAGATCCGGGCGGTGGCCGCCGCCGTGCCCGATCCCGAGCTGCCCGTGGTCACGCTGGGCGACCTGGGGATCCTGCGCGACGTCCGGCGCACCGGCGACGGCGGGATCGAGGTGGTGATCACGCCGACCTACTCGGGCTGCCCCGCCATGGACGCCATCCGCGACGACCTGCGGCGGGCGCTGCCCGGGGTGTCGGTCGTCACCGTCCTGTCCCCGCCGTGGACGACCGACTGGATCACCGAGGAAGGCCGCAGAAAACTCCGCGAACACGGCATCTCACCCCCAGGCCCGACCGGGGGGCCTGTGGCGCTCACGCTGGCCCCGGCCTGTCCTCGCTGCGGCTCGCTCAGGACGCGGCTGGTCAGCCGCTACGGCTCCACCGCCTGCCAGGCGCACTTCGCCTGTCGTGACTGTCTCGAACCGTTCGACCACGTCAAGGAGATCTAGGGTGAGCCGATTCCAGCCGCTGACCGTCGCGGCCGTGGACCGGCTCACCGACGACGCGGTGGCCGTGACGTTCGCCGAGCGCCTGCCGTTCGTGCAGGGGCAGCATCTCACCGTCCGGGTCCGGCTCGGCGGGCAGGAGGTGCGGCGCAGCTACTCCATCTGCTCCCCGGTGGGCGGCCCGCTGCGCATCGGGGTCAAGCGGCTGGCCGGCGGGGCGTTCAGCGCGTACGCCAACGACCGGCTCAGGCCGGGCGACGTCGTCGAGGCGATGCCGCCGCTCGGCCGGTTCCATACGCCGCTTTATCCGGATAAATCGAGACATCATCTGGCGATCGCCGCCGGCAGCGGCATCACCCCCGTCCTGTCCCTGCTGGCCACCACGCTCGCCCAGGAGCCGCGCAGCAGGTTCTCGCTCGTCTACGGCAACAGGACGGCGGGCGAGGTGATGTTCGCCGAGGAGCTGGCCGACCTGAAGGACCGCTACCGTCACCGGCTCAACCTGCTGCACGTGCTCAGCCGCGAGGAGCAGGAGGCGCCGATCGCCTCGGGCCGCATCGACGTCGCCCGCGTCCTGCCGCTGTTCGGCCCGGCCGACCATTACTACCTGTGCGGCCCGAAGGGCCTGGTGGAGTCGGCCCAGCGGGCGCTCGACGGGGTGGCCCGCGAACGGGTCCACTACGAGCTCTTCTACGCCGGTGAGCCCGCATCGCCCGCCGCGACCGCCGAGCCGGGGGTGGAGGTGTCGCTGAGGTTCCGTCTCGACGGCCGCACCAGCCAGGCCCTGGTCAGGCCGGGCGAGAGCGTGCTGCACGCCGCGCTGCGGGTGCGCACCGACGCCCCGTACGCCTGCCGGGGCGGCGTCTGCGGCACCTGCCGGGTCAGGCTGTCGGCCGGCGAGGTGCGCATGGAGCGGAACTACGCGCTGGAGCCGGAGGAACTGGCCGCCGGGTACGTGCTGGCCTGCCAGAGTCACCCGGCGCCACCCGGGGTAGAGGTCGATTTCGACGCCTGAGCTGGAGGAGGGACGATGACGAAGCCGTTCGCCTCGTCGGCGGATCTCGGCGAGAAACAGCAGACGCTGGAGGTGCTGGCCGACGGCGTGTACGCGCTCACCGCCGAGGGAGACCCCAACGTGGGCGCGATCGAGGGCGAGGACTTCCTGGTCTGCTTCGAGGCCCTGGCCACTCCCACGGCCGCCCGCGCCTGGCTCGGCCGGCTGCGCGAGCACACCGAGAAGCCGATCAGGTACCTGGTCCTGTCGCACTACCACGCGGTCAGGGTGCTGGGCGCGTCGGCGTTCGGGGCCGAGGTGATCGTCGCGCACGAGAAGACCCGCGAGCTGATCGCCGAACGCGGGGCGCAAGACTGGGCCAGCGAGTACGCCAGGATGCCCCGCCTGTTCCAGGACCCCGACTCGATCCCCGGCCTGACCTGGCCCACGGCCACGTTCAGCGACAGGTTCAGCATCGACCTGGGCGGCGGCCGCGGCGAGCTGGTGCTGCAGTACTGCGGGCGCGGCCACACCGAGGGCGACCTGGTGGCCTGGCTGCCGGAGCAGCGGATCATGTTCGCCGGCGACCTGGTCGAGTCGCAGGCCGCCCTGTACACCGGCGACGCCTTCCACCGGGAGTGGTCGTCGGGCACGCTCGACCTGGTGGCCTCGTTCGGCGCGCGGACGCTGGTCGGCGGCAGGGGGGCGGTGGCCAGGGGCGAGGACGGCGTCGAGGCGGCCATCGCGCAGACGCGCGACTTCCTCGCCGTCATGCTGCGCGAGGTCGGCGCGGCGGGCAGCGTCAAGGAGGCGTTCGAGCGCACCCACCGCGCGCTGCACCCCCGCTACGGCTCCTGGCCGATCTTCGAGCACTGCCTGCCGTTCAACGTCTCCAGGCTCTGGGACGAACTGCACGGCGTCGAACGGCCCAGGATCTGGACGGCCGAGCGCGACCGCGAAGTCTGGGACGAACTGCAGTCATGACGGAGGAAGCACAGGTCATCGTCGTCGGCGCGGGCCCGGTCGGCCAGACGGCCGCGTTGCTGCTGGCCCGCTGGGGGATCCGGGTGCTGGTGCTGGACCGGCGGCGCGAGCGCGACTCGGCCGGGTCGAAGTCCATCTGCCAGCAGCGCGACGTGCTCGACGTCTGGTCGGCCGTCGGCGCGGGCCGGGTGGCCGAGGAGGGCCTGACCTGGACCACCGCCCGCACCTACTACCGCGACAAGGAGCTGTTCTCCTGGTCGTTCGAGCGGCAGGGGCCGCTGCCGCCGTTCGTCAACATCTCCCAGACCCGTACCGAGCGGATACTCGACGCGGCGATCGCCGCCCAGCCGCTCATCGAGGTGCGCTGGGACCACGAGGTCACCGGGCTCACCCAGGACGACTCGGGCGTCACGGTCCGCTGCGGGCAGCGGCGGCTGCGCGCGTCCTACGTGCTGGCCTGCGCGGGCGCCCGCGCCCAGGGGATACGCCAGGCGCTCGGCGTCTCCTTCGACGGCGAGACGTTCGAGGACCAGTTCCTGATCTGCGACATCAAGGCCGACCTGCCCGGCTGGGAGCACGAGCGCCGCTTCTACTTCGACCCGGAGTGGAACCCCGGCCGCCAGGTGCTGATCCATCCGTGTCCCGGCGGCACGTTCAGGATCGACTGGCAGATCCCGCCGGACCACCTTCCCTCCGACGACGACGTCTCGCGGAAGATCAGGCAGGTCATCGGCGACCGGCCGTACGAGCTGATCTGGCGCAGCACCTACCGCTTCCACTCCCGCCTGGCCTCCCGGATGCGGGTCGGCCGGGTGCTGCTGGCCGGCGACTGCGCCCATCTGGTGGCCCCGTTCGGCGCGCGCGGGCTGAACTCGGGCGTGCCCGACGCCGAGAACGCGGCGTGGAAGCTGGCGTTCGTGCTCAACGGCTGGGCGCCGGAGGAGCTGCTGGAGACCTACCACGACGAACGGCACGCGGCCGCGCGGGAGAACCTGGAGATCACCGAGGCCACCATGCGCTTCCTGGTGCCCAGGAGCCCGGGGGAGCGGGCCAGGCGGCGGGCGGTGCTGGAGCGCGGCGCGATCGAGGAGGTCGATTCCGGCAGGTTCGCCGAGCCGTTCTGGTACGTCGACTCGCCGCTCACCACGCCCGAGCCGGGGCGGCCGTTCAAGGGCCGGCCGCAGAAGGGCGCGACGTGTGATCCGGCGCCCGGAGTGATCCTGCCCGACGTGCCGCTGCCGTCCGGCAGATTGCGCGAAATCTGCCGAAACGGATTTCTCGTTCTATTGGGTGATATGTGCGATTCGAGTTTGTTTGTGCAGGTCCTGGGCAAGGTCATTAGGGCGCCGCTCGCCGTCCGCGAGCTCGCGGAGATCGATGGGACCGGCACGCTCGCAGCCACTCTCGGAGCGGAGCCGGACGAGGCGTGGCTCATCAGGCCCGATGCCCACATCGCCGCGATCATCCCCGCTGCGGGGCCGGACAGGGTGGCGGCCGCTGTGAGCCGCGCGACGCGGCTCTCTTCGTATAGACCCTAGGAGGACTGCGTGACTGGCCGTAGCTCGTTTTTGATCGTGGCGAACCGCCTGGCGGTGGACCGGACGATCGAGCCTGACGGAACGGCCTCATGGCGCAGGAGCCCCGGCGGCCTGGTCACGGCGATAGCGCCGGTGCTCCAGCGCCGGCACGGTGCCTGGGTCGGCTGGCACGGAGCGGCCGACGAGAGGCTGAAGCCGTTCGAGCACGATGGCATGGAGCTCATCCCGGTGCCGCTGACGGCCGAAGAGGTGGAGCTGTACTACGAGGGTTTCTCCAACGCGACCCTGTGGCCGCTCTACCACGACGTGGTGGCGCCACCGGTGTTCGAACGCGAGATGTGGGAGTGCTACCGCCGGGTCAACGAGCGCTTCGCCGAGGCCGCCGCCGCGGCCGCCGACGACGGCGCGATGGTGTGGGTGCAGGACTATCAGCTCCAGCTCGTGCCCGCCATGTTGCGCAAGCTCAGGCCCGATCTGCGGATCGGGTTCTTCCTGCACATCCCGTTCCCGCCGGTGGAGCTGTTCTGGCGGTTGCCGTGGCGCAAGGACCTGGTCGAAGGGCTGCTCGGGGCCGACCTGGTGGGCTTCCAGCTGCCCGGCGGCGCCTCGAACTTCCGCATGTTGTGCCGCAGGCTGCTCGGCCTGCCGTACAAGGGGAACGAGATCTTCCTCGACGACCGCGTGGTGCGCACGCAGGCGTTCCCGATCTCGGTGGACTTCTCCGCGCTCGACACGCTCGTCCGCGAGCCGCACATCGTGGCCAGGGCCAAGGAGATCAGGGTCGAGCTGGGCGACCCCGAGCACGTGCTGCTCGGCGTCGACAGGCTCGACTACACCAAGGGCATCGGCCAGCGCCTGGAGGCGTTCGGCGAGTTGCTCAAGGACGGCAGCCTGTCACCGGGCGAGGCCGTGTTCGTGCAGATCGCCACGCCCAGCCGGGAACGGGTGGACGAGTACCGGCGGCTGCGCGACGACATCGAACTGCAGGTGGGCCGGATCAACGGCGAGCACGCCTCGCTCGGCTACCAGCCCATCCAGTATTTCCACCAGTCGTACGCCCACGACGAGCTGGCCGCGCTCTACCTGACCGCGGACGTCATGGTCGTCACGCCGCTGCGCGACGGGATGAACCTGGTGGCCAAGGAGTACATCTCGTGCCACCACGACCTGCACGGGGGCCTGGTGCTCAGCGAGTTCGCCGGCGCCGCCGACGAGCTGCGGCAGGCGTACCTGGTCAACCCGTACGACGTGGAGGACGTCAAGCGCCAGATGATGTCGGCGATGCGGGCCACGCCGCACGAGCTGGCCCGGCGCATGCGCACGATGCGCCGCCGGGTCTCGACCTACGACGTGGACCGCTGGGCGAGCGAGTTCCTCACCGCCCTGGAGTCACCTGCTTCACAGCCCGCCACGCGTCGTAGCGCTTCTTGGCGGTCCGGTTGACCACGATCTGCGCCACGGACATGCCCACACCCATGACCACCGCGTAACCGATCGCCTCACCCATGCTGACCTCGGGTGAGTCTGTGTCGACCGGCGGCTCCTTGCCGGTCGCCTTGACCCAGACGAACCCGAGGATCTTGCGTGCCCCCCAGGCGGTCGCCAGGCCGACCAGTCCGCCGATCACCCGCCAGGCGACGTCGGGCTTCTCATCCGCCATCCCGATCTCTCCTTCCCCTATGTAACGAACACTAGTCTCTACCGATTCGAGTGCCCCCGAAGCCGTACCATAAGGAGGCATGACTCAACAGCGACTACGCCATGCGCCCATGCCGGAAAAACCGACTCTCGACGGCTTGGAGCAGGTATGGGTAGCGCGTTGGGAGCAGGAGGGCACCTACCGGTTCGACCGGTCGAAGCCGCGTGAGCAGGTCTACTCGATCGACACGCCGCCGCCGACCGTGTCCGGCTCCCTGCACGTCGGTCACGTCTTCTCCTTCACCCACACCGACATCATGGCCCGCTACCAGCGGATGATCGGCAAGTCGGTCTTCTATCCCATCGGCTGGGACGACAACGGCCTGCCCACCGAGCGGCGGGTGCAGAACGTCTACGGCGTGCGCTGCGACCCGTCGTTGCCTTATGACCCCGACTTCGTTCCACCGGAGAAGCCCGGCAAACGTGAGGTCTCCATTTCGCGGCGGAACTTCGTCGAGCTCTGCCACCGGTTGACCGCCGTCGACGAGCAGGCGTTCGAGGAGGTGTGGCGGCGGGTCGGCCTGTCGGTCGACTGGTCGCTGCTCTACACCACGATCAGCGACGAGTCGCGGGCGGTCTCGCAGCGGGCGTTCCTGCGCAACCTGGGCCGGGGCGAGGCGTACCTGGCCGAGGCCCCGACCTTGTGGGACGTCACGTACCGCACCGCCGTGGCCCAGGCCGAGCTGGAGGACCGGGAGTGGCCCGGCGCCTTCCACAAGATCTCCTTCTACGGCGAGCAGGGCCTGGTCCTGATCGAGACCACCAGGCCCGAGCTGATCCCCGCCTGCGTGGCGCTGGTCGCCCACCCCGACGACGAGCGGTACAAGCCGCTGTTCGGCACGTCGGTGCTGACGCCGCTGTTCGGCGTCGAGGTGCCGGTGCTGGCCCACCACCTGGCCGAACCCGACAAGGGCACCGGCATCGCGATGATCTGCACGTTCGGCGACGTCACCGACGTCACCTGGTGGCGTGAGCTGCACCTGCCCACCCGGCCGGTCATCGGCTGGGACGGCAGGCTGCTGCCCGAGCCGCCCGACGGCGTCGACGCCGAGCCGTACAAGGAGCTGGCCGGCAAGACCGTGCACAGCGCCCGCGAGCGGATCGTGGAGCTGCTGCGCGAGTCCGGCGACCTGGTGGGCGACCCGCGCCCGGTGCAGCGGACGGTGAAGTTCTACGAGCGCGGCGACAAGCCGCTGGAGATCGTCACCACCCGCCAGTGGTACATCCGCAACGGCGGCCGCGACGCCGCGCTGCGCGAGCGGCTGCTGGAGCGCGGGCGCGAGCTCGACTGGCACCCGCCGCACATGCGGGTGCGTTACGACAACTGGGTCGAGGGCCTGAGCGGCGACTGGCTGATCTCGCGCCAGCGCTTCTTCGGCGTGCCGTTCCCCGTCTGGTACCCGCTCGACGAGTCCGGCCAGCCGGTCCACGACGCGCCGATCACGCCGTCAGAAGACCTGCTGCCCGTCGACCCGTCGTCCGACGTGCCCGACGGCTACACCGAGGACCAGCGCGGCAAGCCCGGCGGTTTCGCGGCCGACCCCGACGTGATGGACACCTGGGCCACCTCGTCGCTGACGCCGCAGATCGCCGGCCGGTGGGCCAGCGATGACGATCTCTACCGGCGGGTGTTCCCGGCCGACCTGCGGCCGCAGTCGCACGAGATCATCCGCACCTGGCTGTTCGCCACCGTCGTGCGCTCGCACCTGGAGTTCGGCAGCCTGCCGTGGAGCGACGTGGCCATCTCCGGATGGATCCTCGACCCCGACCGCAAGAAGATGTCCAAGTCCAAGGGCAACGTGGTCACCCCGATGGACCTGCTGGAGCAGCACGGCTCCGACGCGGTCCGCTACTGGGCGGCCAACGGGCGCTACGGCGTCGACACCGCCTTCGACGTGGGGCAGCTCAAGATCGGGCGACGCCTGGCGATCAAGGTGCTCAACGCGTCGAAGTTCGTGCTCGGGCTGGCCGAGAGCGACGACCCTGGGCCGGACCACGTCACCGAGCCGCTCGACCTGGCCATGCTGGCGGCCCTGGCCGACATGACGCGCGAGGCCACCGAGGCGTTCGAGTCCTACGACCACACCAGGGCCGTCGAGGTCATCGAGCGCTTCTTCTGGGCGTTCTGCGACGACTACCTGGAGCTGGTCAAGGCCAGGGCGTACGAATCGGGCCCGGGTGCGGCCTCCGCGCACGCGGCGCTGCGCCGGGCGCTCGACGTGCTGCTGCGGCTGTTCGCGCCGTTCCTGCCGTTCGTGACCGAGGAGGTCTGGTCCTGGTGGCGCGACGGCTCGGTGCACCGGGCCGCCTGGCCGGCGCCCGAGCGCGGCACCGGCGACCCGGCCGTGCTGACCGTCGCCTCCGAGGTGCTGCGCCAGGTGCGCAAGGCCAAGTCCGCGTCGAAGCTGTCGATGCGGGCGGAGGTCTCGCGGCTGACCGTCTCGGGTCCCGAGCTGGAGCTGGTGCGCCAGGCGCAGGACGACCTGTGCGCGGCGGGCAACGTCGAGGAGTTCGTGCTCGACGGCGCCGCCGGCACGCTGACCGTGGCGGTCGAGCTCCAGGACGAGCCGCCCGCGTCCTAGTCGCGTGAGATGTCCCGGTGGACGGCGAGGAACAGCGAATACGCCTCGCCGTCCGCCGACCTCTCGCGGGTGCGGAAGTCCTCAAGCACCTCGTGCAGCCGGGCCAGCAGCTCGGCGCGTTCGGCGTCGTCCAGCCACAGCCCGAGCCTGGTGAAGTCGGTCTGCTTCGCCTCGGCGAGCCTGACCTCCTGCAGGAACGCCTCCAGCATGGCGTCGTGGCTCTCGCCCACGTCGAGCTGCCACGACTTGCCGGTGGCCCGGTAGGGGATCTCGGTGGAGCCGCGCGGGCCGGGCCGGCTCGGCTCGGCGGCCAGGAAGCCGGTGGCCACCAGCTTGCGCACGTGGTGCAGGATCGTGGCCGGGTTCGCGCCGAGGCGTTCGGCGATCTCCTTGTTGGTCAGCGCCCGGTCCAGGCACAGCCGCAGGACGCGCAGCCGGACGGCCGAGGCGAGCGCGCGGGCCTCGGCCTCGGTGGCGGGACGGCGTTGGATCCCCATGCCGGGTCACCATAACGCGTCCACAACCGATTGACTTTTATCAATCGGTACGTGAGCCTCTGCTCGTGAGGATTTCCGCACTGCTGCGCCTGCGTGACTTCAGGCTGCTCTTCCTCGGCGACACCGCCAGCCAGGTCGGCGCCCAGATCCTCATGCTCGCGCTGCCCCTGGCGGCGGTGACGGCGCTGCGGGCCTCGCCGGCCGAGGTCGGCGTGCTGGCCATGTGCCAGACGCTCGCGTTCGTGGTCATCGGGCTGCCCGCGGGCGCCCTGGTCGACCGGCTGAGCAAGCGCGCGGTCATGGTCGTCAGCGATCTCGGCCGGGCGCTCGCGCTGGCCTCCGTCCCCGTCGCCTGGGGGCTGGACGCGCTGACCATGCCCCAGCTGTACGTGGTGGCGGTGCTGCTCGGGGCGTGCACCGTGTTCTTCGACGTGGCCTACCAGAGCTACCTGCCGCACCTGGTGGCCAGGGACGGCCTGGTCGGCGCCAACTCGGCGCTGGAGGTGGTGCGCACGGTGGCCCAGCTCGGCGGGCCCGGCGCGGGCGGATACCTGGTTCAGGTGCTCGGCGCGCCGTTCGCGCTGGCCGCCACCGTGGGCGGATTCGCCTGGTCGGCCCTGTGCCTGGGCCGCATCCGCCGGCCGGAGCCGCGCACTCGTCCGGGCGACCTCGTGGGGCCGGGCAGCGGGCGCGTGCGGCTGGGCAGGGAGATCGGCGAGGGGCTGCGGTTCGTGCTCGGGCACCGGCTGCTGCGCAGGATCGCCGGCTGCACGGCCACCGCGAACCTGTTCTCCGCCATGGCCCAGCCGATGATCCTGCTGCTGCTGGCCAGGGAGCTCGGGCTGGCGCCCGGCACGATCGGGCTGCTCATGGCCGCAGGCGGGCTCGGTGGGCTGGCCGGGGCGTTCGCCGCCGGGCCGCTGGCGCGCCGGATCGGTCAGGGCCCGGCGATCTGGCTGGCCATCGCAGTCCCCGCGCCGCTGCTGTTCCTGCTGCCGTGGGCCGCGGCGGACTGGCGGCTGACGCTGGTGGCGCTGCAGGAGTTCGCGGCCGGGGCCGGCGTGGTCGTCTACAACGTCACTCAGCTCAGCTTCCGCCAGGCCGTCACGCCCGAGCCGCTGCTCGGCAGGATGACCGCCACCATGCGCTTCCTGGTCTGGGGCACGCTGCCGCTGGGCGGGCTGCTCGGCGGGATCCTCGGCGAGGTGATCGGGATCAGGAACGCGCTGCTGGTCGCCGCCTGTGGTGGCTGCCTGGCGTTCCTGTGGGTGTTCACCTCGCCGCTGCGGACCCTGCGCGAGCTGCCCGCGGCTGCCGCTCAGTAGTCGCACACCCCCGTCGGGAAGATCTGCTCCAGCCTGGCCCGCTGCTCGGCCGACGGGCGCCAGGAGCCGTACAGGCCGCGGGCGATCGCCCGGGCGACCGGCTGGAGCCCGCACTGGTACACGCCGCCCGCGATCGGGCCGCCGGCCACCGTGCGCGAGGTGCCGTACAGCGGGAAGCGGGCGGTGCAGGCGCCGGGCGGCCGGTCGTCGAGCACGCCGTCCCACACGTGGGGCCCGGCCGCGATCGGGCCGCCGTCGGTGGCGAAGCACCGGTCCACCGCCTCGGGCGGCCTGTTGCCCGCCACGCCGCGCCACGGCGTCGCGCGGATGTTGGCCATCCAGGCGTCCATCACGCGCAGCGCCTCGGGCGTCTGGTCGAAGCGCGGGCCGTCGGGACGGGCGTCGGTGAACCAGATGACCTGGTTGCCGGCCCGCCCGTCGTGGTCCAGCATCCGCCGCCTGGACGCGAACGACTGGTGCGCGTTGTGCATGTCGAGCTGTTCTTCCAGGTAGTGCCGCCAGTCGATGATCGGCAGGTCGATGTCGCCGGTGAACACCAGGCCGCTGCGCATGACGTTCCTGACCGCGACGGGGTCGGCCGTGCGGCGCGGCGCCGGGTCACCCAGGCGCGCGTTGCGCGCGCTCCACGGGTCGAGGTCGCCCGGGCAGGCGGACGGGACGAACGGGCAGCCCTCCCGCACCATGTCCTTCGCCTCCTTCCAGGAGCCCGCCTTGGCGTTGACGTCCAGGAACTCGGCCGGCGTGATGACACCCTTCACCAGCGACGCCAGCCCGTACTGGACGCCCTCGTTGCCCCAGGTGGAGCGGGCGTAGCCGGATTCGTCCACGCCGTAGACCTTGCGCAGGTCGTCCCAGTGCGTCCACTGCACGGTGTCCTTGACGCCCGGCGGGTCCATGCGCTGCCACTCCGGGTCGTTGTTGGACGTCCACAGCGGGTTCATCGACAGCGGCGTCAGCCCGCGCCAGCCGTTCACGCACTCGGTGGAGCCCGGCTTGCCGGTGTAGCGGTTGAACACGGTGTCACTGGCGTTCATGCCGATCAGCGCGGTTCTCTCGTCCCAGCGGGCCCAGCGCGGATCGTGGTCCATGTGACGTTCGAGCAGCTCGCAGTCGCCGACGTGGATGGTCTGGGTGACCATGTCCGGATAGGAGTACTGGGGGATGGCCGCGTCGATGACCCGCGTGCCCAGGTTCTGGCCGTAGATGTACTGCTGGATCGCGCCGCCGGAGGCGCCCACGCCGACCGTGTACAGCGGCACGCCGTGGCGTTCGATGAACCGCTCCTTGACCATGAGCGCCGTCTCGCCGCCCAGGATCAGGTTGTAGTGGGTGGAGGTGCGGGTGCCCGACGAGTACAGCACCGCGTAGCCCTGGCCCAGCCCGTTCGGGTCGAGCGCGCCGCCGCCCAGCGTGCCCTGGTCGTGGCCGATCGCCACGCCGCCGTCGAACCGGTAGAGCGCCCGGCCGGTGTAGCCCTGCTCCAGCACGGCGATCGAGTAGAGGAAGCGGTTGATCACGCCGCGCTCTCGCCTGACCACGAAGTCGACCGTGCGGCCGTCGGGCAGCGTGGTCGTGGCCAGGTCCGCCGGCCGCTCGGCGGGCATCGGCTTGAACGTGCCGTCGGTGGACCGGTAGAGCCGGTCCGTCACCGCCGGGGCGAAGCAGTCCCTGCTCCAGCCGCCCTCGACCCGGTAGCCCTGGCCGTCCTGGTTGTCCACCACGGGCGGGCCCAGCCCGGCGCGCTCGGTCTTGCACAGGAACGGGTACTGGTGCGCGCCCGAGAAGATCGGGCCCTGGACCGGGTGGTTGCGCAGCCGCAGCGTCCTGCGGTGCGGCCAGGCGACCGCCTGGATCGTGTTGTCGCCGTCACGCAGGCCGGTCACCAGCCCGGTACGGGTGCGTCCGCCGGGGTCGGGCGCGAAGACGGCGGTGACGTCCTCGCCGTTGCGTGTCACCGTGAGCCTGGCGGCGTGGTCCGCCCGGACCCTGATCAGCGCGTCGCCGCCGCTGACCTGGTCGGGACGGCTGGAGAGCACCTCGAGCGCCAGGCCTGCGCGTGAGGCGGACGCGGGAGCGGGCGCCGCGATGAGGCTCGCGAGCATGATGAGGACCGCCACAGCCTTCATGACGACGACGGTGACACGCGGCGGGGACCTTGCCCAGACCCGATCTTCCGCCGCCGCCACGTTTCCCGGGTCCGGGCTGCCGCGCGTCCGGGGTTCGGATCGCGGCGCTTCCGGTGTCCGGATCGTGGTGTTTGCGGTGTCCGGATCGCGGCGTTTCACGGCGGGCGTACTCGCGGCCGAAGGCCGAACGTTTATCGGCGCGCATCCGGGCTCCGGACGTGCCAGGCTTTACTACGTGCTGACCGACCGCCCCACCAAGCTCGTGCCGCCCGTGCTGGCCAAGATGGCCGCATGGTGCGTGTGCCTGATCCTCGTCGGCGTGGTCGTCTACTTCTTCGTCCAGGTGATCGCCAGGCTCACCTTCGTGGCGTTGCCCGTGGCGATCGCGCTGCTGCTGACCGCGCTGCTGTTCCCGCTGACCAACAGGCTGCGCCGGGCCGGCATGCGCCCGATCTACGCCACCTGGATCACCATGCTGGTCGCCCTGACCGTGATCGTGGGCACCGGGTGGCTGGTCGGCGTCCGGGCGTCCGAGGAGTTCCCCAACCTGGTCGACCAGGTGAAGTCCACCGCGGAAGACGTCCAGAACTGGTTGATCACCGGGCCGCTGCACCTCAAGGAAGCCCAGATCACCGGCTACGTCAACGAGCTGGCCAACATGGTCAACACCCAGCGCAACGCGATCACCGGTACCGTGCTGACGGCCGGCGCCGTGGCCGTCGAGGTGCTGGCCTCCATCGTGCTGCTGCTGTTCGTGACGTTCTTCCTGCTCAAAGACGGCGACCGGATCTGGTCCTGGTTCCTCAAGGGGTTCGGCGACGTCGCGCCCAGGGTCGACAGGGCCGGGCGGGCCGCGTGGACCACGTTGTCCCACTACGTCCAGGGGACCGTCGCGGTGGCCGCCGTGCACGGGGTGATCATGGGCATCGTGCTGGCCGGCATGGGCGTGCCACTGTGGGCGCCGCTGGCGGTGCTGATCTTCTTCGCCAGCTTCATCCCGATCGTCGGCATCTTCTTCGCCGGCACCGTCGCCACCCTGGTCACGCTGGGCGCGCGGGGCCTGGTCTACGCGCTGATCTTCCTCGGCATCCTCGTCGTGGAGCAGCAGCTGGAGAACCACGTGCTGCAGCCGCTGATCGTGGGGCGGGCGCTCAACTTCCACCCGCTGGCGATCATCCTGGTGCTGGCCATCGGCGGCATCCTGGCCGGAATCGCGGGCGCGGCCGTCGCCGTCCCGGTGGCGGCGGTGATCTACCGGGCGCTGCCCGAGCTCAGGCACAAACCGCCCGCCCTGCCACCGCCCGCCGACGACCAGCCCCCCGCAGAAGAGCCGGGGCCGCCGTCCGATGAGGCCCCGGAGGCTCTGGAAGCGCGCGAGGACCGGAACGAACGGGAGGAACCCGCGCCCGCCGGCGCGGGAAAGAGCGTCGAGGACGGACGTCGGCCCGATACCGAGTAACCTCGTCACCCGTGACTCGTTCCTCCCTGACCACCCCGCCGCCGGGGGCCGACCAGCCCAAGGCGCACCTCAACGCGCCCCCGCCGGGCAGCGCGCTTGGCTCCCACTACAGCCGCTGCTTCGGCTGCGGCGCCGACCACCCGACCGGCCTGCACCTCAACGCCGTCACCCCCGACGGCACCACGGTCGAGGCGCGGTTCACGGTCGGCGAGTCTCACCAGGGGGCGCCGGGTCTGGCGCACGGCGGCGTGCTGGCGGCCGCGATGGACGAGGTCATCGGAATGTCCGTCTGGCTGTTCCACAAGCCGTATGTGACAGGACGCCTGGAGACCGACTACCTTCTCCCCGTTCCCGTGGGCACGACACTCCACCTGCGTGCCTGGTGCAACGGGATCTCGGGCAGGAAGGCGTACCTTGAGGCAGAGGGGCGTGTAGACGCCCCCGACGGCCCGGTCGCCGTGCGCGCGGCGGCGTTGTTCATCGAGGTGAACATGGAGCACTTCGCCCAGCACGGCGATCTGGCCGCCATAGCCGCAGAGCACCAGGACCGCGTACCCCACGACTACGAGGTGAACCCTTGAGCGACGTCGAGGTCCTCATCCACCGGCTCGACGCCGGGCTGCCGCTGCCGTCCTACGCCCACCCGGGCGACGCCGGCGCAGACCTGTACGCGGCCGAGGACGTCGAGCTGCAGCCGGGCGAGCGAGCCGTGATCGGCACCGGCGTGGCGATCGCGCTGCCCGACGGCTTCGCCGCGTTCGTGCACCCGCGCTCCGGCCTGGCCGCCAAGCACGGCGTGACGCTGGTCAACGCCCCAGGCACGGTCGACGCCGGCTACCGGGGCGAGATCAGGGTGACGCTGATCAACACCGACGCCAAGGAGCCCTTCCGCCTCCAGCGGGGCGACCGGGTGGCGCAGCTGGTGATCCAGCGGGTCGAGCGGGCCGCCTTCTACGAGGTCGAACGCCTGCCCGGCTCGGCGCGCGGCGCCAACGGGTTCGGATCTACCGGACGCTGAGCACAACCAACCAGGGAGAGTGAGGAAAGTGTTCCGACGTCGACGTCGTGAGCAGCCGGAGCCGGTGGCCGAGCAGGAGCCTGCCGCCCCCACGCGCGAGTCCGGCCCGTGGGACGCCGACGAGCCCCACCCCGAGACGGACCGGATCGACCTCGGGGGGCTGCGCCTGCCGCACAACCCCGACTTCGACCTGCGCCTGGCCTCGGTGGGGGATCAGCACGTCGGCGTGGTCGCCCTGTACGAGGAGAGCTCGCTCCAGCTCCAGGCCCTGGCCGCGCCGCGGTCCACGGGCCTGTGGGACGAGGTCAAGACGAAGATCCTCGCGCAGGCCCCCACGCTGAAGGAGCAGGAGGGGCCGTTCGGCGTGGAGCTGGCCGGCGAGATCAACACCGACGGCACCAACCGTCCCGCCCGCTACCTCGGCATCGACGGCCCGCGCTGGTTCCTGCTGGCCGTCATCACCGGGCGCGGGGCGCTCGACGAGTCGGTCGCCACGGCCTACCTCGACTTCATCAAGGACGTCGTGGTCGTGCGCGGCGACGAGCCGATGGCCCGGGAAGAGTCGATTCCGCTGCGCCGTCCCAACGAGCAGCCGGCGGGCCCGGCGAGCGAGGGTCCCGGACTCAACCCGTTCAAACGAGGACCGGAAATCAGCGAGATACGCTGACGAACTCTCATCACATAGGCTGATTCATCATGAGTACGGCAGAGCCTCCGAAACGCGGGGGATTGCGAGGGTTCTTCAGTCGGCTGGCCACCACCCAGTCCGAGATGGAGGCCCAGGAGCTGCGCGAAGACGCCGACGAGGTCGGCGCCACCCCCATCGCGTCGTGTGGCGGTCGCCGGCGGTTCTGCGTAGCGGGTACGCTACGTACGGTGACGCTGCGTCCGAGGGGCGGCGCCCCCGCGCTCGAAGCCGAGCTCTACGACGGGTCAGACGTGATCGACCTGGTGTGGCTCGGCCGCCGCAAGATCGCCGGCATCGAGCCCGGCCGCACTGTCAAGGCCGAGGGCCTGGTCAGCATGCAGGACGGGCGCAAGGTGATGTTCAATCCGCGTTACGAGCTGCGCCCAGGGAGTTGATCAGGTGAGTGCTAAGGCGGAAGAAGCCGCCCACGACACCGTCGAGGCGGCCGTGCGAGCCCAGCTCGCCAAGGCCTTCGGCGGCGTGCGCGGGATGATCGAGGCGGCGGTGCCCACGGCAGCCTTCACGCTCTCCTGGATCACCACCCAGAACATGAAGACGTCGCTGATCATCAGCATCTCGCTGTCGGCGGTGCTGCTGCTGGTCAGGATCGTCCAGCGGTCGACGCCGCAGTTCGTGATCAACAGCCTCATCGGCATCGGCATCGGCTGGTTCTTCGCCAGCCGGACCGGCGACGCCAAAGACTACTTCCTGCCGGGCATACTGTGGAACGGCGGCTACGCGGTCGCGATGCTCATCTCGATCGTCTCCAGATGGCCGATCGTGGGCTTCATCATCGGCTCGGTGACCAACGCCAACGACCCGCTGGCCTGGCACAAAGACCCGGGCATCGTGCGGCTGTGCACCAAGCTCACCTGGCTGCTGATGATCCCGTGCGTGGTGCGGGTGGCGGTGCAGCTGCCGGTGTGGCTGTTCGGCGGCGGTGACGAGGCGGTGGCGGCGCTGGGCTTCGCCAAGATCGTCATGGGCTGGCCGCTGCAGGTCGCGGCCCTGGGCGGCATGCTCTGGCTGCTCGGCCGCGGCCGCACCCCGATCAAACCGGTCGCCCCGGCCTGACCCCGCACGGCCGTCTCGGCCCGTGTCCGTTCGGTCGGCCCGGCCCCGAACCGCATGCCGCATGGTTACGGCGGCGGGGCGGGGCGGGCGGACCAGCCTGACCAGCGGCTGATTGTGGTGACGACCACGGGCCCGCCCGGCGCCTGCGCCTGATACTGCGGATACTTGCCCACCAGGGCGGCCACGGCCGCCTCCCGCGCGGAGCCGTCCTGGTGGATCCTGGCGACGCCGTCGGCGCGGGCCCACCACAGCCGGTCCCAGTCCTCGTCGTAGTGATCGACGAGGAAGCCGACCCGCGGGTTCTCGCGGATGTTACGCAGCCTGCGCAGGTCGGTCGTCCGCTTGGGCTTGTGGTCGACCGCGAACACGACCACGTCGCCCGTCACGGCGAAGGTCACGGGCACCACGTGCGGCATCCCGTCCGCGCCGGCCGTGGCCAGATGCGCGACCCTGGCCGCGCCGAACCGCGCCCGGGCCTCGTCCGCGTCCATCCAGATCCTCGCTCTCTCCCGGCTTGTCGATCAGCGTTCCCCATGTGCGCCCGCCGACGCCACCCGGGCCGCGCTGCTCAGCGCGACGTCCGGGTCGACGATCAGGCCGAGCGCCACGGGCGCGCCGCCGGCGATGAGACGGCGGCCCTGGGTCACGTCGCGCGGCCGGTCGACGGCCAGGACGGCACGCAGCCGATCATCGCTCAGCCACAGCGCCGTCCAGGCGGACGCGCCGGGGTCGCCGCGGAACACCAGGCGGTCCGCCGCCGAGTGATGACCAACGTACTGCACCATCCGCCCGAACTGCTCCGACCAGATGTACGGCACCGGGTCGTAGACCGCCTCCTGGCCCAGCAGCGCCGCGGCGGCGACGTCGGGGGCGTTCAGCGCGGTGTCCCAGTGCTCGGCCGACAACCGGCGGCCGTACCGCGCCGACCACCAGGCGGCGCAATCGCCCACGGCCACCACCTCCGGCCGTGACGTGCGCAGCGAGCCGTCCACGACGACCCCCGCCCCGACCTCGATGCCGGAACCCGCCAGCCAGCCGACCTCGGGTCGCACGCCGACGCCGGTCACCACCACGTCGGCGGCCAGGAAGTCCCCGTCGGCCAGCCGCACGCCGCCGGGATCGACCGAGGCCACCTTCGTCCCGGTACGCAGCTCGACGCCCAGCTCCTCGTACCAGCCGACGATCAGCCCGCCGATCTCCGGGCCGAGCACGGCGGCCAGCGGCAGGTCCGCGGCCTCCACGACGGTGACCAGGCAGCCCTTGCCCGCGGCCGCGGTCGCCACCTCGGCCCCGATCCAGCCGGCGCCCACGATCACCGCTCGCGCGCCGGGGGTCAGCGCGTCGCGCACGCCGCCTAACAGCACGCCGACCCGCGGGGGGATCGGGAACGCGACGGCGCCGTCGCGGCTCTCCCGCACCGTGATCACCAGCGGATGCCCGTCGCCGGGCTGGGGATGCAGGTCGTCGGTGGTCAACGCGGCCAGCGCCGCCACGGACGCGCCGGTCGACTCCAGCAGCGCGACCGCCAGCGCCTCCGCCGTCCGTCCGGTCTCGGCCAGCCGTGCGACCCCGGCACGCAGCAGCCGACGTTCCGTCCTGGTCAGCGGGGACGCGCCGTTCACCGGATGCGGCGACCGGGTCGCGCCGTGCCGCCAGGCGAAGGCGTAGAAGGAGGCCAGCCTGGCGCGCCGGCCGGCCACCGTCGAGGGGGCCAGCGGACGTCCGGGCGTGCGAAGCCCGGTGGTGAGCGCGGCGTAGCAGTAGGCGTCGAGATGGGCGCCGCTGGCCGCGAGCGGTTCGAGCCCCGGCTCGGTCTCACCCAGCCAGCGCAGGTACGAGGCCAGATCGCGCAGGCAGGACCGGCGTCCCGACATCGAGGTCTTCTCGCTCAGCCAGGCTACGACCACCCGCCTGGCCGGCGGATCGAGCTCGTCGACGACGGCGACGTCGGCGGCGGGGACCTGGCCCCCGTCGCCCTGGCGCACGCGCGGACGCAGCCCGTCGAGCTGCCCGACGCTGGTCATCTCCCGACCGTCCGCGTGCTTCACGGGACGCCCATGCCGGCCGACGCGCGGGAGTGCCGCCCGCGTCGGCCCGCCCCTGACAGACCCATCATGAGCTAGATCATCTCATGGGTGCGACGCGGTCACCCCTCGCCGCGATCCGCCGGGCCCCGCGCCCGCCCGTTAGGTTGGACGCACGCGAGGGACGGAGGAGCGCCGTGATCGAGGTCGACATGGCGGACGGCATCGCGGCCGTACGCCTGGCCCACGGCAAGGTCAACGCCCTGGACCTGGAACTGTGCCGGGCGATCGAACGCACGATGCGCGACCTGGACGACCGGGACCACCCCGCCACGGCGGTCGTGCTGACCGGAACCGGACACACGTTCTCGGCCGGCGTCGATCTCAAGCGTGTCATCGACGGCGGCGCCGCATACGTGACGGAGTTCCTGCCCGCGCTCAGCGGCGCCTTCCGTGCCGTCTTCGACCTCGGCAAACCGGTGGTCGCGGCGATCAACGGGCACGCGATCGCCGGCGGCTGCGTCCTGGCCGCCGCCTGCGACCACCGGATCATGGCCGCGGGAACCAGTCGGATCGGCGTACCGGAACTCCGGGTCGGCGTGCCGTTCCCGGCCGCGGCGCTGGAGATCATGCTGTTCGCGCTGGGCCCGGTCGCCGCCCGCCGCGCCATCTTCGACGGCACCAACCACGAGCCGTCCGCGGCCCTGGCCCAGGGCCTGGTCGACGAGCTGATCGCCCCGGACGCACTCCCGGCCCGCGCCGCAGCGGCCGCCCGAGACCTGGCCACCGGCATCCCCGCCGACACCTTCCGCCACACCAAGGCGCAGCTCAGGCACGAGACGAACGACCGACTCGACCGTCTCGCCCGGGACACCGAACCGGCCACCGCCGAGTTGTGGACCACGGCGGCGTCCGACGGCCGCATCCAGGCCTTCATGAACCGCATGATCAGAGCAGCGACAGACAAGCCCTGACCGCCCACCACCCGGACCCGCGCAGCCGGATACGAGCGCCACCACTGAGGACCCGCACTACAGCGAACCCACACGACCGGGAACTCCCACACCGGCGGGAGCCCCCACTGCTAGGAAGCCCACCACCGACAGGAGACCCGCCACCACCGGAAGACCAGCTACCACCAGCAGAGCCGCCACCGACAGGAGACCTGCCAGCACCAGCAGACCCACCACCAGCGGCAGACCTGCCCCGATCAGGGGAGCCGCGCCACCCGGCTCCTGTGCCTGCGAACCGCGTCCCGATTCGCACACCGCTGCCCGCAGTACCGCTGCCGCCCCGTCCGCGACGTATCAGCGAAGATCACAGCACACTCGATCACAGCACATCGCCTGAGCCGATGCATCCCCCGTCCCGCCAGATGCAACGCGGTGCCGACGGAGATCAGCGAGAACAACAGCGAGCCGAGCGGCTGGTGATCGTCGCGGTAGTGCAGATGCCAGCCGCTGTCCGCGTGATCGGTCAGCCGAGGATAGGCCGCGGCCGCCGCCAGCATCCGGTTCACCAGGTCGGCACGCTCGCGCTCGTCGACGGCGTCGACCACCTTCTCCCACGCGTCCAGCACGGCCCCGGTGCGCTCCAGATCGTCACGAGTGACCGGGCGCTCCAGGACGAGCCCGGCGGCACGGCAACGCTCGGCGAGTTCCACCGGGTCGGCCGGACGCCGGTTGGCCAGATCCGCGGCCAGCTTGACGGCATCCTCGCCGTAAGGGTTGAGATGCATAAGACCATTACAGCATGCTGGCGGGCATGACTCACCCCATCGATGTGCGCCCGGCGTTGCCGGAGGACGTCGCGGAGCTCGTCCGCCTGCGCGCCCTGCTGTTCGAGACCCTCGGCGGCGACTTCTTCAACCCCGAGTCCGCCGGCGACGACTGGCGCTCCGCCCTCGCCACCGTGCTGAAGGAGAAGCTGACCCAGGACGACAACACGCGCATCCTCGTCGTCCCCGGCCACGACGGCCTGGCCGCCTGCGGCATCGGCACCATCGAGCAGTGGTTCCCCGGACCGCACTCGCGCAACGGCCGGATCGGGCACGTGATCGGCGTGGTCACCGACCCGGCGTACCGCCGCCGCGGCTACAGCCGGGCGATCATGCGCGGCCTGCTCGACTGGTTCGCCGAACGCGACGCCGTCCGCGTCGACCTCTACGCCTCCCACCAGGCCGAACCCCTCTACCGCGACCTCGGCTTCACCGACCACCCCGACCCCGCGCTGTGCCTACGCCTGTGAGAGCCCGCCGCCCGCCGCTGGCTAAGCTGCGCACATGGCCAGAATTCTGCTCCTGCACTCGATGTACGGTCTGCGGCCCGCCGTCCACCAGGCCGCCGACAGGTTGCGGACGGCCGGCCACGAGGTACACGTCCCCGACCTGTACGACGGCCGGGTCGTCGACAACCCGGAAGACGGCATCGCGATCAAGGAGGAGATCGGCCGGGACGAACTCCTGAAACGAGCCGTGGCCGCGGCCGCCCCGCTGTCGTTCGACGGCCTGGTCTACGTGGGCTTCTCCCTGGGCGCGGCACTCGCCCAGAACCTCGCCCTGGGCGACGAACGCTCACGCGGCCTGCTCCTGATGCACGGCACCTCTGACATGGCCGACGGCGTCGCCGCCGACGACCTGCCGGTACAACTGCACGTCGCCGAACCCGACACCTACGAGCCCGTCGACTGGCTGAACGCCTGGTACATCCAGATGCGCCGGGCCAGGGCCGACGTCGAGGTCTTCCACTACCCGGGCGCCGGCCACCTGTTCACCGACCCCGACCTGCCCGACTACGACGCCGAAGCCGCCGAACGCGCCTGGTCGATCGCCCTCGACTTCCTCACCGACCTATAACCCACCGCACCACCCTTGCCCCCTGTCTCTT
>NZ_JABCPZ010000078.1 GCF_013283785.1 Nonomuraea antri | reverse complement strand
CTGCGGGGGCGTGGGCCCCGGGTGGCGTGGGCTCCGGGGCGTCGTGGTCCCAGCCGTCGTGGTCCCGGCTGTCCTGGTCCCGGGCATCCTGCTTCCGGCCGTTCTGGTCCCGGGAGTGGAGGTACCCGCGACTGCGCGGCCTAAGGTTCCTGCTGGCCGCGCAGCTCGAAGTCGTCGAACGTCGTCTTCAACACCGACGTGCTCTCCTTAGGCGTCCGCGCGAACAACCCCATGTACCCGTTCCCGATCCCGTTCTGATCGTCCACCTGGTGCACGCGCTTCCCGTTCACCCACAAGGCCAGCCGCACCGCCGTCCCCCGCTGCTCGCACGACGCGACCACCCGTGCCTTGCCGGGCAGCCCGGTCACCTTGACGGGGGCCGCCAGCGTGCCGCCTGAGCCCTTGAAGACCCGCCGGATCCTGGCGTTGCCCGTCGTGTCGAGCGCGAACTCGTAGTACGAGTCCTCGTTCGGGTCGTCGTGGCAGTAGATGCCGTACTCCCCGGTCCCGATCGACCGCTTGACGTCGACGGTCACCCCGATCGTCACGGACGGCGGCAGCATCGGCGTCGGCGTGGCCGAGGGCTCGGGCGTGGCGGTGGGCTTGGCGACGAGGAACGGCACCGGGGCCTTGACCTCGCGATATTCCCTGCCTTCCTCCACGTCCAGCCCGTACGTCCCGTCGGTGCGATAGCCGTAGCTGGCCGAGTCGTCGGGGTCGTAGGTGCCGTCCCAGCCGCCGGAGGTCTGGGTGAAGTCCTCCTGGTAGAGGATCGCGAGGTCAGGTGGGCCGCCGGGGGTGAGCGCCACCCAGGTGGCGGCGCCGGCGACGGCGAGCAGCGCCACGCCCGCCGCCAGCCCGGCGATCAGCCGCCCGCGCCGCGCGCCGCCGCCGGAACCGGACGGCGACGGCCGCGCCTCGGTGAACGGCGTGGTCGCGTGCTGCCACGTCACCTGGACGGTGTGCGCGGCCTGCTCGGGCTGGGCCGAGCGCCCCACCAGGTGGTCGAGCAGCTGCTGAGCGGTCGGACGCCGGCCGGGATCCTTGTCGAGCGCCGCCCTGACCAGCTCGCGCAGCCCCGGCTCGACGTCGTCGAGGTTCGGTTCGGCGTTCAGCACCTGGTAGACGATCGCCGGCAGCGTGTCGCCGCCGAACGGCGCACGCCCGCTGGCGGCGAAGGCGACCAGGCAACCCCACGAGAACACGTCGCAGGCCGGCGAGACGGGGTCGCCGCGCAGCACCTCGGGCGCCATGTAACGCGGGGTGCCGACCAGCTCGCCGGTGCCCGTCACGCCGCCGAGCGTGTCGAGCGCCCTGGCGATGCCGAAGTCGATGACGCGCGGCCCGACCGGTGACAGCAGCACGTTCGACGGTTTCAGGTCGCGGTGCACGACCCCGGCGCCGTGGATGGCGGTGAGCGCGGTGGCCACGCTGACCGCCAGCGCGTCGAGGCTTGACCCGCGCATGGGTCCGCCCTGCTGCACGGCCTGTTCCAGGTTGGGCCCGGGCACGTACTCGGTCACCACGTAGAGCTGGTCGCCGTCGAGTGCCGCCTCCAGCACGGCGGCGGTGCAGAAGCGGCGTACCCGCCTGGCGGCGTCGGCCTCCCTGCGAAAGCGCATGCGGAATTGCTCGTGCTGGCTGAGCTCCGGGTTGATCACCTTGATGGCGACCCGTTGGCCGGCGGAGTCTTCGGCGAGGTGGACCGTGCCCATCCCACCTCGGCCGAGCATGCTCAGCAGCCGGTAGCGTCCGATGTGGGAGGTTTCACCGCTCACGGCGGGCAAGCTTACCGATATGCGGCTACCGCCCGCAGTCCGCGCAGGCGGTACGGGTTCGCCGGGCGTACGCGAGCGCGGCCACCGCCAGGCCGACGCCCCACGTCAGGTACCCGGGCACGGCGCACCAGAAGAACCATTCGGGCAGGTCGAGCCCGCCTTCCGGGGGGAACGGGTTGCGCCCGTTCAGCCGCTCGAAGATCATCTGTGCCAGCATCGTCCCGAAATAAGCGACGAGTCCGCCAGACACGGCCACCGCCGGCCACAACACCAGCCGCCGCGGGACCCGCCGCCCGGCCAGGCCCGGCACCCAGCGCGGCCACACCCGTCCCCAGCGGTGCGCGAGCGCCAACGGCAGGACGGTCCCCGCCAGCACGAACCCGGCCTCGAAGAGCACCTGACCGCCCGCGTACGGCGTCGCGCCCCACCCCACGGCCACCTGCGCCCCGATCCGCACCAGGCACCCGGCCATCGCCGCGTAGGCCGCCGCGTACGCCCAGCCGGGTGTGCGCTCCAACGACGGTCGGCCCGATCTCGGCCTGCCGCAGGTGGCGCAGCCGGCCTCCGTACGCCGCCGGTGGGTCAGCGCCGCCCGCCAGAGCAGCGCGCCCGAGCCCGCGCACACCGCTTTGCTCGCCGCGCCCAGCGGCAGGAACGGAATGCCGAGCCCGGGGACGATCGCGCCGACCACGTCGAGCAGCAGCATCGCCCCGGCCACGATCAGCGCCGCGCCCACCGCCCAGGCCGCGCCGCGCAGCACCCGGCGGGACGCGGCGCCCCAGCGCCCGCTCAGCAGGGCGCCCAGAACCAGGGCCGCCGCCGCGCACAGCCCGACGCCGCCCCAGCCGGTGAACACCACGAGGTCGGGCCCAATCGGCGACAGGCGCTCCGGCTGGTGCCCGAGCTGCCAGTACAGCCGCAGCCCGCCGTAGGCGAGCACCAGCGCGAGCGTCCCCGCGGTCAGCGGGTCGGCGGTCGCCGCGCTCGTCCCGGCGCGTGTCCCGATATGCGTCATGATCACCATGCTCGGGCGCGGGGCGCCGCCCCGCCTCCCTAGCGAGAGCCGTCCCCGTCCCCCGCACGGGGGAGAAAGCGGGGGAGAAGACGGGGGAGCAGGCCGTGCAACCCCGCGCGGGGGTCCACGACCAGGACGTGGCAGCCCGCCGCGGTCGCGGCGGCGACGCCGGCCGGGCTGTCCTCGACGGCCATGCACCGCTCCGGCGCGACGCCGAGCCCGCGGGCGGCCGCCAGGTACGGATCGGGGTGCGGCTTGCCCCTGGCCGTGTCGTCGTCGGTGACCACCAGGTCGAAGCGGTGCCCGAGCACGGGCAGGACCAGGTCCGCGACGGACCTCGGCGAGGCGGTGACCAGGGCCGTGGGCACGGCGGCCGCGGCCAGCCCGGCCAGCAGCTCGCGGGCGCCCGGCACCACCGTCACCCCCTGGCCGACGCGGTCGGCGAAGGCCGCGATGAGCCGGTCCGCCACCTCGGGGACGCGCGCCGGAGAGAGGTGGGCGGCGGTGTCCTCGGCCCGCCTGCCCAGCACGTACGGCGTGTCGGCGGGCCCGAGCGCGCGGCCCAGTGCCGCCGCCACCGACACCGCCGCCTGCCACCACAGCCCCTCGGTGTCCACCAACGTCCCGTCCATGTCGAACAGGACAGCATCGAAGCGCGATACCCAGGAGACGCCCTCCTCAGCCGGCATCCGCCGACACCGGCGCGGGAACCGTCACCGTCCTGGCCGCCACCAGCACCGGCCGCTCCACCAGCCGCACGCTCACCCGGCTGCCCGCGCCGAGCCTGGCCGCCTCGTGCCCGGGCACGTCGGCCAGCACCTCGCCGCCCTCCAGCGCCAGCCGCAGCCGTACGGACGCGCCGCGGAACGAGGCCGCGAGCACCTCGGCCGGCCCGTCGTCGGACGGCGTGACCCGTACCGCCTCAGGCCGGACGAGCACGTCCACGTCGGGGTCGGCGGGGGCGGGGCCGTCGATGGGCAGGAGCTGGCCGAGCACGGTGACCTGGTCGCCGGACACCCGTCCGGCCACGTGGTTCATGGTGCCGACGAACTCGGCCACGAACGGCGTGGCGGGCCGGTCGTACACCTCGGCGGGCGGCCCGGCCTGCTCAAGGCGTCCGTCGCGGAGCACCGCCACCCGGTCGGCGATCGACAGCGCCTCCTCCTGGTCGTGGGTGACGAAGATGGTGGTGATGCCCAGGTCGAGCTGGAGCCGGCGGATCTCCTCGCGCAGCGCCACGCGTACCTTGGCGTCCAGCGCCGACAGGGGCTCGTCGAGCAGCAGCACCCGGGGTTCGAGCGCGAGCGCGCGGGCCAGCGCGACGCGCTGCTGCTGCCCGCCGGAGAGCTGGTGCGGGAAGCGGTCGGCGTGCGCGGGCAGCCCGACCAGCTCCAGGAGCTCGGCGGCGCGCGCCCGCCTGGCCGCCACCGGCACCTTGCGCACGCGCAGCCCGAACGCCACGTTGTCGCGGGCGTTCAGGTTGGGGAACAGCGAGTACGACTGGAAGACCATGCCCGCGTCGCGCTTGTTGGCCGGCACGTCCGTGATGTCCTTGCCGTCCATCAGCACGGCGCCGGAGTCCGGCCGCTCGAACCCGGCCACGCAGCGCAGCGCGGTCGTCTTGCCGCAGCCGGACGGCCCGAGCAGCGCGACGAACTCGCCGGGCTCGACGGTCAGGTCGAACCCGTCCAGCGCGACCGTCCTGCCGAACACCCGGCGCAGCCCGCGGAACTCCACCTGAGCCGTCATCTTCTTCTCTCCTTACCGAGCACGCCGGAGACCACGAGCAGCAGCAGCCAGATGAGCACCAGGCTGAGAATCGACACCGCCACGGAGAGCTGGCCGCGCGAGCCGGAGATGGTCACGATCCACACCGCGAACGGCTCGTAGCCCAGCAGCCTGGCCACGGTGAACTCGCCCAGCACCAGCGCGAGCGTCAGGAACGACGCCGAGGCCAGCGCCGAGCGCAGGTTCGGTATCACCACCCGGAACATCACGTGCGGCCACGACGCGCCCAGGTTGCGCGCCGCCTCCACCAGCGTCCGCACGTCCATCGTGCGCAGCCCCGAGTCCAGCGCGCGGTAGACGAACGGCAGCACCAGCACCACGTACGCGGCCACCAGCACCATCGGGAACGCCCGGTCCTGCACCGCCATCAGCGTGGCCCAGAACGGCGTCGGAGCCAGCACGTCGGCCCCGGTACGCAGCGAGATGGAGATCCCGGCCACGAACGTGATCGGCGGCACCACCAGCGGCAGCGTGCACAGCACCTCCATCACCGGGCGCAGCCGGGGCGCGCTCAGCCGTACGGCGAGCATGGCCGGCAGCGTCAGCAGCAGGACCAGCACGATCGTCGCGGCGGCCAGCGTCAGCGACAACGCCAGCGACGTCGCGAACCCCTCGGCGGTCAGCAGCTCGCCGTAGGCGGACGGCGAGACCCCGGCGGTGGGCGTGTAGACCGTGTACCAGAGCGACGCGCCCAGCGGCACCAGGAAGTAGAGCGCGGCGAGCAGGAACACCGCCGCCCGCCACGCCCGCGGCCGGGGCCCGGGCTCGGCCGCCGCGCCCGCGCCCGGCTCCAGGCCGGTCAGTGCAGCCATCGGGTGCTCCTTCGCTGCAGCGGCAGGTAGATCGCCATCACCAGGCCGGCCACCACGACCATGTCCAGGCTCAGCGCGAACGCCACGTTCTCCTGCCCGATCAGCACGTCACTGGTCAGCGCGTTGGCGATCTTCAAGGTGACCAGCGGCACCACGGTGCCCGCGCCCATGGCCGCCGCCGTGGCGTAGGCCGCGAACGCCGAGCCGAACAGCAGCACCACCCCGCCGAGCAGCGCGGGAGCGAGCACCGGCAGGCCCACGTACCGCCAGTAGTGCCAGGTGGTTGCCCCGTTGTTGGCCGCCGCCTCGCGCCACTGCGGCCGCAGCCCGTCCAGCGCCGGTGCCATGACCAGCACCATCAGCGGGATCGAGAAGTACAGGTAGACCACCACCAGCCCCCAGAACGTGTACAGCGCGCCGGACGGCAGCCCGAGCAGCCCGCTGACGATCCCGGAGTTGCCCAGCGTGGCCACCCAGAAGAAGGCCAGCGGCACGCCGCCGAAGTTGGCCAGCACGCCGGAGGCGGTCAGCACCGCGTTGCGCAGCGCCGCGGACCTGGAGGTGACGACGGCGTGGGCGAAGAACGTGCCGAGCACCGCGCCCGACACCGCCACCACCGCCGACACCTGGACGCTGCCCGCGATGGCGTTCAGGTTGCCGCCCTGCAGGCTCTGGCGCAGGTTGTCCAGGCTCGGCCGCCCCTGCACGGTGAACGCCCCGGCCAGCAGCGCCACGGCGGGCACGCCGAAGACGAGCGCGTAGAAGGCCAGCAGGGGCAGCGCGCCGAGCCACCCCTTGGACCCGCCTCTCATCGCCATCTCGTGGATCCGTCTCTCATCGCCACCGCTCGGATCCGCCGCTCATCCCGAGATCGCGGCGTCCCAGCCGGAGGCGAGCTTCGCCTTGGCCTTGTCCACCTGCTCGGTGCTGGGGAAGGTGGGCGTGCCGTCGACCGGGGGCAGCTTCTCCGCCGCCGCCTTGTCGATGCTCCCGTCGGTGGTCATGGACGGCATGAGCACCGGGCGCGCGAAGCCCTTCAGGTACAGGTTTTGGCCCTCGGCGCTGTAGAGGAACTCCTGCCAGAGCCTGGCGGCGGCCGGGTGCGGCGCGTCCTTGTTGATGGCCTGGGCGTACATCTGGAAGTACTTGCCGTCGGTCGGCACGTTCACCTTCCAGTCGAGGCCCTTGGCGGCCATCTCCGGCGCGTACGCGGCGTTGTTGTAGTCCCAGTCGATGCTGATCTGGGTCTCGCCCTTCTCGATGGTGGCCGGGGTGGTCTCGACCGGGTTGTAGTTGCCGACGTCCTTGAGCTTCTTGAAGAACTGGATGCCCGGCTCGATGTCGTCGAACGAGCCGCCTTCCGCCAGCGACGCGGCGTACACTCCGGCGAACGCCGAGCCCGACTTGGTGGGGTTGCCGTTCATCGCGACCTTGCCCTTGTACTCGGGCTTGAGCAGGTCGGCGAAGCTGGTCGGGCAGTTGGTGATCTTCTTGGCGTCGCAGCCGATCGAGACGTAGCCGCCGTAGTCGTTGGTCCAGAGCCCGGTCGGCTCCTTCTGGCCCTCGGGGATCTTGTCGAACGCCTGCACCTTGTACGGCGCGAACAGCCCTTCGGCGGCGCCGCTGATCGCGAACGACTGACCCAGGTCCAGCACGTCGGGGGCGCGGTCCTGGCCCTTGCGGGTCTTGACCGCGTTGATCTCGTCGGCGCTGGCCGCGTCGGGGTCCTCGCTCTCGATCTTGATACCGTACTTGGCCTCGAAGGTCTTGATGATCTCCCCGTAATTGGCCCAATTCGGCGGAAGGGCGATGACGTGCAGATTCCCCTCCTTCTTCGCGGCCTCGATCAGCTTGTCCATACCGCCGAAGTCGGCCGCCGAGGTGGCGGTGCGCGCGTTCACCCCGCCCTCTGACGCCGTGGACCGCTGGGAGCTCGGCGCGGCGCCACACGCCGCGGTGACTACGGTGAACAGTGCGACGACGCCGGCCACACGGGCGCGAGGTGCGAACACTTCGACCTCCACTCTCGGGGGGTGTGGAAAGAACTTAAGGGAACTTGTACAAACAAGCCAGCCTTAGTAAGTCGCATGAAGATTGCTCTTTCGTGAAGAGAAAGGGTCATAAATGGTGGCGCGCTATGAACGGATCGCCGATGAACTGCGCACCGACATCCTGTCGGGGGCGAATCCGGTCGGCTCGCAGCTCCCGTCGGAGTCCGAGCTGGCGGCGCGCTTCGGCGCGGCCCGCGGCACGGTGCGCCAGGCCGTCGCGGTGCTGGTCGCCGAGGGGCTGGTCGGCACCAGGCAGGGCGCCAGGCGGATCGTGCTGGGCAACGCGCGCAGCCAGAGCTTCGCCGAACTGCACAGCTTCGCCCAGTGGGCGCGCGCCAACGGCTACGGCTTCGGCGGCCAGGTGATCGCGCAGCGCCGCCGTCCGGCGGGCCAGGCGGAGTCGGCCAGGCTGGGCAGCGCCGAGGTGCTGGACGTGCTGCGCCTGCGCACCCTCGAAGGCGAGCCCATCCTGCTGGAACGCACCGCGTACGCCGCCTGGGTGGCCGACGCGGTCGAGGCGCTGCCGCCCGACTGCGAGTCGGTCACCCAGGCGCTCTACGAGAGCATCGGCCTGGTCTTCGCCTACGGCGAGCACCTGATCGACGCGGTCCCTGCGGGCGCCCAGGACTCCCGGCTGCTCGGGGTGCGCCGCGGCAGCCCGCTGCTGCGCCAGCGCCGGATCACCACCACGCACGAGGGCCGGCCGGTGGAGTCGTCCGACGACAGGTACCGGGCCGGCAGCGTGACCTTCAGCATCAGGAACTCGATCAGCGCCAACCCGCTCGTCCGGCAGGCGGGCGACTTGCGTTTCCCGCCGTTGGAACGTATGTTCGAGTCATAAGCGCCCGTCTTCCCCCGGGTGGCTCAGCATACGAACCAGAGCCGCGGGGAGAAGCGTCTTGAGCAGACTCTATGGCGATCCGATCGAGGTGTGGACCAGAGACGGCGAGCCGACCCAGTTCGTCTGGCGTGACCGGCTCTACCTCGTCCGTCGCGTCCTCGATCACTGGGTGGTCGCCCGCGAATGGTGGAAGACCGGCGAGGGCGACCCGGGGGAGCGGCAGTTCTGGCGGGTCGAGGCCAGCCCCGGGCGCGAGGTCGGCTCCTACGAACTGCGCTACGACACCGCCAGCAACGGCTGGCTGCTGCTGCGGGCGTGGGATTGATGGCGGCCCCGTTCGCGCACCTCAACGTGAGTTCCGCGTACTCGATGCGGTACGGCACCGCCTTCCCGAAGGACCTGGTCAAGCGGGCCTCCGACCTCGGGATGGACATCCTGGCGCTGACCGACCGCGACGGGCTCTACGGTGCGGTCAAGCATGCCCAGGCCTGCGCGGAGGCCGGCATCGCCCCGGTGTTCGGGGTGAACTTCGAGCTGGAGGTCCCGGTCTCGGCCTTCAAGCCGGTTCCCGGCATGCGTACGCCCAGGCCGCGGACCGGGCCCGACTCGGCGGACCGGGTCACCGTCCTGGCCAGGTCGAAGGGCTGGTCGCGGCTGGCACGCCTGGTCACGGCCGCGCACTACGCGGGTGAGCGCGGCAAGCCGGCGGTGACCCGTGAGCTGGTCGGCGCCTGGGCGGGCGCGTCCGACGACGGTCACGGGATCGGCGGCGAAGACGGGCTCGTGGTGCTGCTCGGCCCCAGGTCCGACGTGGGCCGCGCGATCGCCGAGCGCCGCGACGAGCAGGCCAGGACCCTGCTCGGCCTCTGGCGCGCCGCCGTGCCAGGCGTGGTGATCGAGCTGGTCGACCAGTACGGCTTCCGCGACGCCACCACGGCCGTCCGGATGCTCGCCCTGGCCGAGTCCGCCGGCGTGCCCGCCGTGCTCACCAACGCGGTGCGTTACCTCGACCCGGCCGACCACCAGGTCGGCGACGTGCTCGACGCGGCCAGGCAGCTCGTCCCGCTGCACCCGCGCCACCTGGAACGCACCACCTCGCACGCCTACCTCAAGGGCGCCAAGGAGATGTGGCAGGTGGCCGCCAAGATCTGCGGCGCCGACGCGGAGCGGGCGGGCCGGCTGCTGTTCACCACCCGCAGGCTGGCCGAGGCGTGCGCGATCGACCCGCTCGAACTGCTGGCGCTGCGCAACGACCCGCCGAACCTGCACCTGCCCGAGATCGGCGGCGACCCGGTGCCGCTGCTGCGCGACCGCGTCCAGGACGGCCTGGCCAGACGCGGCCTGGACCGCTCGCGCGAGGCCAGGGAACGGCTGCGGGACGAACTGGCCATCATCGAGAGGAAACGCCTGTCCGGGTACTTCATCGCGGTGTCCGGCATCACCGACATGATCCGCGGCATGGGCATCCGCTGCGCCATCCGCGGCTCGGGCGCGGGCAGCCTGGTCAACTACCTGATCGGCATCGGCGAGGTGAACCCGCTCGAACACCACCTGCTCATGGAGCGCTTCCTGTCGGAGGGCCGCGTCGGGCTGCCCGACATCGACGTCGACGTCGAGTCCGCCCGCCGGCTCGACTGCTACCAGGCCATCTTCGAACGCTACGGCGAGGCCAGGGTGGCCTGCGTGTCGATGATGGAGACCTACCGGGCCCGCAGCGCGATCCGTGACGTGGCCGGCGCGATGGGCCTGCCGCCGCACGAGATCGACGCCATCGCCAAGGCGTTCCCGCACATCAGGGCCAGGCAGATCACCGCCTCCCTGGAGGACCTGCCCGAGCTGCGCGAGAGCAGGCTCGGCGAGGCCGGGCTCGACCGGGTCTTCCGGCTGGCCGAGAAGCTCGACGGGCTGCCCAGGCACATCGCGCTGCACCCGTGCGGGGTGCTGGTCGGCAACGCGGGGCTGCGCGACCGCACCCCGGTCGAGCGCAGCCTGCTGGAGTTCCCCATGTCGCAGTTCGACAAGGACGACGTGGAGGAGGCCGGGCTGCTCAAGCTCGACGTGCTGGGCGTGCGCATGCAGTCGGCGATGGCGTACGCGCTGCGCGAGATCGAGCGGGTCGACGGCGTCGTGGTGAAGCTGGACGAGCAGCAGGGGCCAGAGCTGGACGAGCGGCAGGGGCCAGAGGCGGACGAGCGGCAGGGACCCGGGGCGGACGTCCAGTACGTGCCGCACGACGACCAGGACACCTACGACATGATCTGCGCCGGCCGCACGCTCGGCTGCTTCCAGATCGAGTCGCCCGGCCAGCGCGAGCTGGTGGCCAAGCTGGAGCCGCGCCGGATGCACGACCTGATCGTGGACATCTCGCTGTTCCGGCCGGGGCCGGTGAACTCCGACATGGTCACCCCGTACCTGGAGGCCAGGCACGGGTGGCGGCAGCCGTACTACCCGCACGAGCGGCTGCGCGAGTCGCTGAAGGAGACGCACGGCGTCGTGGTGTTCCACGAGCAGGTCCTGAAGATCATCGAGGTGATGACGGGACGCGACCTGTCCTTCGCCGAGATGTTGCGCCGCACCCTCGACACGCCTGAGGGCCGCGCCCGGGTGCGCTCCACGTTCATGCCGATGGCCAGGGCGAACGGCTTCGACGACGCGGCGGTCGAACGGGCCTGGAAGGTGCTCGACGCGTTCGGCGCGTTCGGGTTCTGCAAGGCGCACGCGGCGGCGTTCGCGCTGCCCACCTACCAGTCGGCCTGGCTCAAACGGCACCACGCGGCCGCGTTCTTCGCCGGGGTGCTCACGCACGAGCCCGGCATGTACCCGCCGCGCGTCATCATCGACGAGGCCAGGCAGTGCGGGGTGAAGATCCTGCCGCTCGACATCAACAGGTCGGGCCGTGAGTGGCGGGTGGAACGGCTCGGGCCGCGCGTCCAGGTGCGCGTGCGGTCGTCCGCGCTGGCGAGGCCGCCGCGGGTGCGCGGGGACTTCGAGATCGGGGAGATCGGCAAGGGGTACGCGCTGCGGGTGCCGTTCTCGGCGATCAAGGGGGTGAGCGAGGCCGAGGTGGACCGGATGGTGGCCGGGCAGCCGTACACGTCGCTGGCCGACTTCTGGGACCGGGCGCGGCCCTCGCGTCCCACGATCGAGCGGATCGTCCAGGTCGGCGGCCTGGACGTGCTGCACGACCTGCACCCGGGCGGGCCGCGCTGGCGTCCCGGCGAGCTGACCAGGCGTGACCTGATCGCCCAGGTCGGCACGCTGGAACGGGGCTCGTCGCCGGTGCGGTCCGGGCCGCGGCGGTCCAGGCGCTACACCCCGGCGCCGCCGCCGGAGCCCGCCGCGCGGGCCGCGGTGGAGGTGCAGCTCCCGCTGGGCTTCACCGAGCACGTCTCACCCGGCGAGCTGCCCGAGATGACCGAGTCGGAGATGGTCGAGGCCGAGCTGGAGATCCTCGGCATCGACGTCAGCAGGCACGTCATCAGCTTCCACGACGAACTGCTCGACGCGCTCGGGGTGGTGCGTTCCAAGGACCTGCTCACGCTGCGCAACGGCGCCGAGGTGCTGGTGGCCGGCGTCAAGGTGGCCACCCAGACCCCGGCCGTGCGCTCGGGCCAGCGCGTCATCTTCACCACGCTCGACGACTCGACCGGGCCCGTCGACCTGACGTTCTTCGAGTCGGTGCAGGGGCACTGCGCGGCCACCGTGTTCGGCTCGTGGCTCATGCTGGCCAGGGGCGTGGTCAGGCGCACCGGCACCCGGGCGATCTCCATGCGCGCCGTGGACTGCTGGGACCTGGCCGACCTCGACGCGCTCTGGCGCGCCCAGGGCATCGAGGCGGTCCGCGCCCGGTTGGCGCGCGATCCGCGCGATCAGGGCGGCGTCGGCGGGCGCAGGATCGAGTACGCCAACGGCTTCAGGCTCTCGCCCTACTCCGACCTCGGCCCGGCCATCGCCGCCACCCCGCCGCGCAAGCTCTGGCACGCCAGCCAGGGCAGCTCAGGCCCCACCGCCGCCTGACGCGCTCAGCCCGATCGAGGTGGGCGCCGCGGCCCTGCGCGACTCGTGCGCGGGCTGCTGGAGCTGGGTCAGCTCGCGTACGGTGGCCGCGCACAGCAGCGCGGCCGCCGCCGAGCAGAGCAGTTCGAGCGTGCCGACCCCGGTGAGATCGCCGGCGGAGGCGTCGAGCGGGAGCCTGATGGTGATCAGCGCCAGCATGGCCAGCCAGCTCAGCCACCAGGCCGCCAGCAGGGCACGCCAGCGGCTGCGGCGCTCCGGCGGCGGCGCGACGCCCCGCCACGCGCCCCGCCAGACGTCGTCGACCAGCATCGCCGGGGCGACCAGGTTCACGCCGGGGATCAGCCAGGCGGCCGCTACCGGGCCGGTCGGCGCCTCGCGCTCGTTGGCCTGCCTGGCACGTACCAACCACGTGACGTACGCGGCCGCCGCCGCGATCGCGGTGCCCGCGACCAGCATCATCAGCACGGCGAACATGGTGACCGCGCCGACCACGGCCTCGGCCTCGGCGCCCTGCGGGCGGCCGCCGTACGCGGCGAGCTCGGCGGCCAGCCGGTGACCTCGGGTCTGCTCGAAGATCACCAGGGCGCCGAGGGAGAGCACCTGCGCGGTGAGCGTGACATAGACGGCGGAAGCGGCTCTGGCGGGCGATGCCTGGGCATAGCGCACGATGTTCTCCCCCCGGGCATGCGCTGAGGTTCTGATTCACTTGTATCCCGCCAGGCTCTTTGTTAATCAGCTCACCACGCCGGATTCCCACGCCCAAGCCGCGATTCCCACGCGATTGCGGACACCGAGTTTCGCCTGGATGCTGCCCAGATGCGTCTTGACGGTCGACAGCGAGACGAACAGCTCCGCGGCCACCTCCTGGTTGGTGCGGCCCCTGGCGATCAGGCGCACGACGTCCAGCTCGCGCTCGGTCAGCGGGTTGCTCGGCGCGGGCGGCGCGGCCGGCTTGGGCTGGGCCAGGTGCTGCAGCAGCCGGACGGTCACCGACGGCGACACCAGCGCGTCGCCGACCGCGGCCGCCCTGACCGCCTCGATCAGCAGCGTCGGCCCGCTGTCCTTGAGCAGGAAGCCGGTGGCGCCGGCGCGGAGCGCGCCGTAGACGTACTCGTCGAGGTCGAACGTGGTCACGATGACCACCCGCATCGGATTCTCCACGCCGGGACCGGCCAGCACCCTGGTCACCTCGAGCCCGTCGAGCTTGGGCATCCTGATGTCGAGCAGGCACACGTCCGGCCGCAGCCGCCTGGCCTCGGCGACCGCCTCCGCGCCGTCGGCGACGGTGGCCACCACCTCCATGTCGGATTGAGCGTCCAAAATCATCTGGAAGCCGGTGCGCACCAGCTGCTGGTCGTCGGCGATGAGTACCCGGATAGTCACGGCCCCCACTTTAGGTTCCCGGACCCTCGATCCCGTCAGGCGTCGCGGGAGGGGACGGACCGCCGGACGACGACGCCGGCGAGCAGGCACACCGCGCCTGCCACGGCCATGCCCGACGCGGGACCCAGCGCGGCCATCACCCCGGTGGCGGCCGCCAGCGTGCAGGTCTCCAGGCTCATCCTGACGGTGCCGAACAGCGCCGCGCCCGCCCCGCCCCGCTGGTACGGCACGTACTTGAGCGCCTGCCCGTCAGGGACGCCTTCGGTCAGGCCGAGACACAGCCCGATCACCCCGGCGGCGCAGAGCAGCGCGGCGGGATGGCCGGTCAGCTGCAGGACCAGCGCGGCCGCGGCGCAGGCGAACAGGCCGCAGGCCACCAGCGGCCGCGCCCATCGGCGCGCGAGCCGCGCGGCGAGCAGCGGGAAGAGCGTCGACGGCACGGTCAGCAGGCTCAGCATGACCGCCGCCGCGCCCGAGCCCAGCCCCTGGACGGCGCCGAGCTGCGGGAGCACGGCCAGCCCCACCACGAGGATCCCCATGAAGGCGCCGGTCGACAGGGCGTACGCGCGATAGGCGGGGATCCGCAGCAGGTCCACCGGAATCGCCGGATCGGCCGCCCGCCGTTCCACCCGGACCAGCCACACGCCCCCGGCCACCGCGACGACCACCAGCGCGCCCGGCCCCCACCACGGCACGCCGGACCCCGGACCCAGCCCGAGCGCGGTCACCGCGGCGGCGATGGTCACCCCGAACAGGACCGCGCCGGCGAGGTCGAAGTCGTCGGGAACCTCGGGACTGCGCAGGGCGGGAAGCCCGAGCGTGGCCAGGACCGCGAGGCCGGAGACGGCCGCGGGCACGACGAAGACGAGCGGCCAGCCGCCGACGGCCATGAGGCCCTGGGCGACGATCGGGCCCAGCGCCAGGCTGCTGCCCAGCACCGCGCCCATGTAGCCGTACACGCGCCGCCGCTCCTCCGGCGGGTACACGCCCAGGATCATCGACGACCCGCCGGCGGCGCACATGGCCGCGCCGACCCCGGCGACCGCGCGCAGCGCCACCAGGGACGCCAGATCGGGCGCGAAGGCCGACAGGACGCCGGTGACCGCGACGACGAGGTTGCCCGCGGCGAAGAACCCGGTGCGCGCGGTGCGATCGGCGATCACCCCCGCCAGCAGCAGGGCGGCGGCGAAGAGCCCGTTGTAGGCGAGGACGATCCACGGGCCCAGGCCGTCCGCGCCGGGCAGCCGCGCGGTGACCTCGGGGACCACGGCCGTCGAGCCGGTGATGGCGAGCGGGAACACCGCGGTGGAGACGAGGTCGGCGAAGAGGACACGCCGACGTTGACGAACAGGCAAGGTGAACACGAGTGCGCTCCGGAACAAGGGGGATCCGAGCGCCATGAAGGCGCTCCTGGCCACAGGTCAGGAGCGACGGCGAGACTCAGGGTTTTGCGCCGCCGCTCTCAGCGACGGCGCACCTTGTCCGTTTTCGGCACAGACAAACCCTAGCAGCGCCTACGTGGGTGAAACCTTCAGCCGGTCGCCGACGCGGCCACGTGGGCGGCGTAGACGTCGGGCGGGCCGGCGACGTAGACCATCTCGGTGTCCGCTTCCGCCCAGGAGGAGTTCGACGTGCCGCCGGGCAGGTAGATCACGTCCCCGGCGGCGGCGCGCAGGGTCTCGCCGGCCGCGGTGCGTACCGCGTAGGAGCCCTTGGTGATGATCAGCACCTCGTCGTAGGGAAAGCTGATCTCCATCGATTCGCCCTGGGCGAGGCGCGCGAACCCGACGGTCATCTTCGCCTCGGGCGCCGAGGCCGCGTCGATCAGGTCGTTGACGTAGATCTGGCTGTCGCCGATGCCGACCCAGGCGCCGTCCTCGTGGGTGATCTTCTTGACGTGCATGGTCGATCCCTTCTAGACGAAGAAGCTGTCGTGGCGGACGAAGAACTCCGCGCGTTCCTCGTCGCTGAGGCCGGCGAGCTCGGTGACGCCCTCGAAGTAGTCCTCGCGCGGGGCGCCTGGCGCGAACAGCATGAGCATCGAGGCGGGTTCGCCGGATTCGTTGCGGAAGGCGTGCAGGCCGCCGACCGGGACGTACAGGTAGTCGCCCGCGGTGGCGTCGATCCATCGCCGGCCGTCGAACAGGCGCATGGTGCCGGACAGGATGAAGAACGACTCGGACATGGACTTGTGGAAGTGCGTGCTCGGGCCGCCGAAGTCCGGGCCCATGTCCACCCGGTACAGGCCGTACTCGCCGCCGGTCGAGACGGTGGTGGACAGGTAGTGGTAGGTGGTGCCCCGGGAGACGAGGTCGGGGTCGGCGGTGGCGGGGCGGAAGGTCGCGTTGATCTCGCCGGTGTCGCCGAAGTAGCGCGGGTCGGGGTAGGACATCGGGATCACTCGTCGATGAAGTCGGTGGTCAGCTTGATCAGGCCGCTGGGGTCGGCGAACCAGTCCATGTGGCCCTGGCCCTCGACCTCCACCAGCCGGCTGCCCGGGATCGCGGCGCTCAGCTGCCTGGAGCCGTCGATCGGGATCATGGCGTCCTCGGCGAAGCCGATGACCAGGGTGGGCGCGGTGATCCGGGGCAGCAGGGGCCGGATGTCGACGCGGCCGCCGAGGTCGAGCTGCCGGCCGATGCCGGGCGGGGGCCAGGCGTCGGCCAGCGAGTAGGCGAGCCCGTCGTGGCCGAAGCGGTCGAGCGTGGCGGTGCTGAAGCCGGTCAGCGCGGAGAAGCGCTTGAACAGCTCGCGGTCGGCGGCGAGCAGCTTGGCCGCGGTCTGGAAGTAGTACTGGTCGCGCGGGCCGGTGGAGTGGGCCCAGCCACCGGCCAGGACGAGACTGCGCACCAGCTCCGGCCGCGTGGCGGCGACCACGGCCGCGGCGACGGCGCCGAGTGAGAAGCCGAACAGGTCGACGGGCCCGTCCACGGCGGCCTGCGCGGCCGCGGCGACCTGGTCGGCGATCAGGTCGACGGTCAGGTCGGCGCCGTCGTCGGCGGTCTGGCCGCTGCCGCTGAAGTTGGGCCGCACCACCGTCCTGGACGAGGTGAAATGGCCGACCACGTTGCCGAAGACCTTCTCGGCGTCGCCGCCGACGCCGTGGACCAGCACCAGGCCGGGGCCGTGGCCGTCGACCTCGTAGTGGACGCGGGTGTCGCGGGCAGTGGTGAAAGGCATAATGGGCCACCGTTCATTGAGTCAGCTCTGATAAGATGAGCGCTAAGATAATCAGCGTTTGTGTGAGTGTCAACTTAATGAGCGCTCACTTAAATTTCCTGGAGGTACCCATGCCGGACTCCGTGTCCGCGGTGCTGGAGCAGTGGCGGCGCGAGCGGCCCGACATCGACTTCTGGCCGATCGGCGTGGTCGGGCGGATCATGCGGCTGTCCCGCATGTGGGACAAGGAGATCAAGGACTTCCTGGCCGGGCACGGCCTGGAGCCCGGCGAGTTCGACGTGCTGTCCACGCTGCGCAGGTCCGGCGCGCCCTACGAGCTGACCGCGGGCACGTTCCTCAAGACCTCGCTGGTCACGACCGGCGCCATCACGCTGCGCGTGGACAAGATGCACGACAAGGGGCTGGTCGTCCGGACGCGCGACGAGAACGACCGCCGTTCGGTACGGATCCGGCTCACCGATCATGGTCTGGAGGTCATCGACCGCGTGCTGCCGCTGCACATCGCCAACGAGGCGCGACTGCTCGAGGCGCTGGGGCCGGAGGAGCGTGAGCAGGTGGGGGCCGCGCTGAGCACCCTGCTGGTGTCCTACGGCGACGTCCCGGCACTCCCGGCCGACCGGGCGCGGTAAGAGGCGACCGGGCGCGATAAGAGGCGACCGGGCAGGGTGAGGATTGGCCGGGCAGGGTGAGGATCGGCCGGGCAGGGTGAGGATCGGCCGGGCAGGGTGAGGATCGGCCGGGCAGGGCCGAGAATCGGCCCGGTGCGGCAAAGATCGGCCGTTCGGCCGAGGAGGAATCGGACGCTCGGCCGATACCGCGCGACCGTCCGCCAGGAAGGCTTGGCGGCATGAACGACGTACTTGTTGGACATGCCCTGACCAAGCGGTTCGGGCAGACGGTCGCCCTGGGCGGCGTGGACATCGCGGTGCGGGCCGGGGAGGCCGTGGCCATCATGGGGCCGAGCGGTTCCGGCAAGTCGACGCTGCTTCACTGCCTGGCCGGGATCATGAAGCCGGACGCCGGCGAGGTGCACCTGCTCGGCCAGCGTATCGACGCCATGCGCGAACGCCAGCGCAGCGCGCTGCGCCGCACCAGGTTCGGCTTCGTCTTCCAGTTCGGCCAGCTCCTGCCCGAGCTGCCCGCCGAGGAGAACGTGGCGCTCCCGCTCATGCTCGGCGGCGTGCCGCGGGCCCAGGCCGTGACCCAGGCCCGCGAGTGGTTCGGACCGCTCGGGCTGCAGGGCATGGAGTCCAGGCGGCCGGGTGAGCTGTCCGGCGGGCAGGCACAGCGGGTGGCCATCGCCAGGGCGCTGGTCACCAGGCCCGCGGTGGTGTTCGCCGACGAGCCCACCGGCGCGCTCGACCAGACGACAGGACAGGACACGATGCGGCTGCTGGTCCAGGCGACCAAGCACAACGACGCGTCCCTGATCGTCGTCACCCATGACCCGAACGTGGCCGGCTGGTGCGACCGCACCGTCGAGGTCCGCGACGGGCACCTGCTGGTGGGCGGGGTGCGCGCGTGAACCTCGGCCTGACCTGGCACCTGCTGGTGGGCGGGGTGCGCGCATGAACCTCGGCCTGACCTGGCACCTGCTGGTGGGCGGGGTGCGCGCATGAACCTCGACCTGACCTGGCGGCTGCTCAAGGGCGGCGGGCGCAAGGGCCTGCTCGGCACCTGGCTCACACTGGGCGCGGTGGCCGTCTCCACGGCGCTGCTGCTGTTCGCGATCGGGGCGAACTTCGCCTTCCAGGCCAGAAGCGATCGGGGCGCCTGGCGCGCCCCGGTGCCCGCAGGCCAGAGCGAGGCCGTGGCCGTCGAGGCCACCCGGTACGACTTCGTCCGCGACCAGGCGATCACCGTCGTCCACCTGGCGGCGCTCAAACCGTCCGCGCCCGCGCCGCCCGGCATGGACCGCTTTCCGAAGCCGGGCGAGGTGTGGTTGTCGCCCGCACTGGCCGACCTGGTCAAGGAACTGCCCGCGGACGAGCTGGCCGCGCGCTATCCGAAACCGGCCGGGCTGCTCGGTGACGACGCGCTGGTGTATCCGTCCGAGCTGGTCGCCGTCGTGGGCCACGAGCCGGACGCGCCCGCCATGACCACGGGCGCCGGCGAGGACCGGGTCGTCGGCGCCTCGCCGGTCAAGGTGGCCGACCTGACCGGCAGGGAGTCGGACGAGGCCGAGGCGTACCGGGCGCTGACGCTCATCGCGAGCGTGCTCATGGTGGTGCCGCTGCTGGTGTTCGGCGGCGCCGCGGCCAGGCTCACCGTCGCCAGACGTGACCAGCGGCTGGCCGCGCTCCGGCTGATCGGTGCGACGCCCGGCCAGGTCGTCGGCATGACCGTGGCCGAGGCCGTGATCGTCGCCTTCGCCGGCACGCTCGCCGGGACCGCGCTCTACGCGCTGGCCCTGCCGCTGGTGTCGCGCATCGAGATCCAGGGCGGCGCGTGGTACCTCGCCGACCTGTGGCCGAGCCCGCTGGTGCTGGCCGGGGTACTGGCCGCGGTGCCGCTGCTGGTGGGGCTGTCGGCGGTGGTCGGCCTGCGCAGGGTCGTGGTCAGCCCGCTCGGCGTGGCCAAGCGCGAGACGCCGCCCGGCATGCGGTTCGTCCGGGTGCTCGTCCTGCTGGCCGTGCTGGCGGCCGTCCCGGTGCTCAGCCGCAACGTCGCGGTGGGCGTCATCGCGGTGGTGCTCGGGCTGGCGTTCCTGTGCATCAACCTGGTCGGTCCGTGGGTGGTCGCGCTCATCGGCAAGATCACCGCGAGTCAGGCGCGGCGTCCCGCCCGGCTGCTGGCCGGACGCAGGCTCGTGGACGATCCGCGCTCGGCCTGGCGCACGGTCAGCGGCGTGGCCATGACCGGCTTCATCGCCGGGTTCCTCGGGCTGCTCAGCCCGGGCGCGTTCGACGGCGACCCCACGCCGCCCCAGCTCCGCGTCACCGTGCCCGCCGGTCAGGCGGACGCCGTCGCCGGACGGGCCCGCGAACTGGCCGAATCGGCCGGGATCACGGCGACGGTGAAGCCGGACAAGCGCCGCGTGGTGATCGCGCTGGGCAGCTCGGCCACCGCGCAGGACCTCGACCGGGCGCGTACCGCGCTGGCCGGCCTGGTACCCGGTCGCACACCCACCACCGAGGCGGACGACCAGGCCTTCGGCCGCCGGCTGCTGGCCGACGTGGGGGTGGGCACGGTGGTGGTGCTGTCCGTGTCGTTCCTGGTGGCCATCGCCAGTTCGGGCATCACGGCGGCGTCGTCGGTGCTCGACCGGCGTCAGACGTACGGGCTGCTGCGCCTGGCCGGGACACCGCTGGAGGTGCTGGACCGGGCGCGGCGGGCCGAGACGCTGATCCCGCTGACCGTGATGGGCGGCGGCGCGGGCGCGCTCAGCCGCCCACTGCTCCGCGCCGTCACCGCCGACCCGGCTCCCCGCCCGGACTGACCCACGACCGTCAGGGGCTGAGGACCGGCTCCCGGTACGTGGGTCCTCCGCCGAGGACCGGCTCCCGGTACGGGGGCCGGTCCTCAGCCGCGACCGGCTCCCGCATGGGGCCGGCCCTCAGCCCTGACTAGATCCCGTACAGGTCGGACCTCAACCCTGGACCCGATCATTCGCGCAGGTGGTCCTCAACCTTGGACCAGATCCCACACGAGTCGGTCCTCGACTCTGGACCAGATTCCCACACGAGTCGGTCCTCAGGCCAGGACCAGATCCCGGACCGTCCGCAGGGTGGGCTCGTCCCTGGGCCCCATCACCAGCAGGCTCGTCACCGGGCTCTTGTGCCACAGCTCCAGCCGCTCCTTGATCCGCCCAGGCGGCCCGACCAGCGAGATCCCGTCGGCCAGTTCGTCCGGAATCGCGTGGAACGCCTCATCCTTCCGCCCGGCCAGGTAGAGGGCCTGGATGCGCTCGGCGGCCTCGGCGAACCCCATCCTGCCGATGATGTCGGCGTGGAAGTTGCGCTGCTTGGCGCCCATGCCGCCGATGTACAGGGTCAGCATCATCTTCACGCCGTCCAGCGCCGAGCGGACGTCGTCCGAGATCACCACCAGCACCATGGCCGCCACGTCGAAGTCCGGCGCCGCGCCGGCCAGCGAATCGCCGTACATCTCCGCGATCTTCTCGGGGAACGCGAACAGCGGCAGCCAGCCCTGCGCCACCTCCGCCGCCAGCGCGACGTTCTTGGGCCCTTCGGCGCCGAGATACACGGGGATGTCCGGCCGGAGCGGATGCGTAATGGACTTGAGCGGTTTGCCCAGCCCGCCCGGCAACGGCAGCGGGTAGTGGGGTCCGTCACTGGTGACCGGTTCCTCGCGGCGCCACACCTGCCGCATGATCTCGACGTATTCGCGCGTCCTGGCCAGCGGCCTGGCGAACGGCTGGCCGTACCAGCCTTCCACCACCTGCGGCCCGGACGCGCCCACGCCGAGCAGCAGCCGGCCGCCCGTGAGGTGGTCGAGGGTCATCGCGGTCATAGCGGTCGTCACGGGCGGGCGGGCCGAGATCTGGGCGATGGACGTGCCCAGCTTGATACGTGAGGTCCGCGCTCCGTACCAGGCCAGCGGGGTGAAGACGTCGCTGCCGTATGCCTCGGCCGTCCAGACCGAGTCGTAGCCGAGCCGTTCGGCGGCCAGCACCGTCTCCGTCGCGTCATCGGCGCCGCGCTGCCAGTAGCCGAGGTTCAAGCCGAGCTTCATGCACACCTCCGGAATTAAGTTCTATTACGGCCGGAGGGGGCCGGTGTGTCAATGCGGGAGCTTTCGGGGAAGTGGAACCCTGTGCTCAAGGGTCTCTGCCGTGTCACCTGCCTGCTGCTGTTGCTCGCACCGGCGGCGGCATCGTCGATGGCCGTGGGGGAATCGCGGCCCAACATCGTCTTCGTCGTGGCCGACGACCTGGAAAGCGGCACATTGCCGCATTTCCCGAACATCAGCCGCGAACTCGTCCGCCAAGGGCTCTCCTTCGACCGGTTCTTCGTGACCAACTCGTGGTGCTGTCCGTCGAGGGCGTCCATCCTGCGTTCCCAGTACGTCCACAGTCATGGCGTACTGACCAACACGGCGCCGGAAGGCGGTTTCGACCGCTTTCATAGCCAAATGTTGGAACGTTCCACAATCGGCACCTGGATGCAGCAGGCCGGCTACAAGACCGCGCTGATGGGCAAGTACCTCAACCACTATCCGGGCAAACTGGCCGAGGAGACGTACGTGCCGCCCGGCTGGAACTCCTGGCACGTACCGGTCCGCAAGCTCTACGAGGAGTACGGCTACCGGCTCAACGAGAACGGCCGGCTGGTCGACCACGGCTGGTCGGAGCAGGACTACCTGTCGGACGTCCTGGCAGGCAGAGCCAAGGAGTTCATCACCGGGACGCGGGAGCCGTTCTTCCTGTACCTGGCTCCGGTCGGCCCGCACAACCCGTCCAATCCCGCCGTACGCCACGCGAACGCCTTCCCCGACGCGCAGGCGCCACGCACGCCGTCCTTCAACCAGGAGAACGTGCACGACGAGCCGCTGTGGCTGCGGACCAGGCCCAAACTCCTGCCGTCCGAGATCGAGCGGATCGACGAGCGCTACCGCGCCAGAATGCGATCCATGCTGGGCGTGGACGACCTGGTCGGCACCGTGATCGAAACGCTGCGCTCGACAGGCAAACTCGACCACACCTACGTCTTCTTCAGCTCCGACAACGGCTTCCACCTGGGAACACACCGGCTCAAGCAAGGCAAGACCACCCCGTTCGAGGAAGCCATCCGCATCCCCATGGTGGTGCGGGGGCCCGGCATCAAAGCCGGCTCCACGACCAGCCACCTCGGCGCCACGGTCGACCTCGGCCCCACCTTCACCGAACTCGGCGGCACCAAGCCCCCCGACTTCGCCGAGGGCCGCTCACTGGTACCACTACTGCGCGGCCAGTCGCCAGGGGAGTGGCGCAAGAACGTCCTGGTGGAATTCCACCGCCCACTCAACCGATCCTCGGCCGCCCAAACACCGGTCCCCGAATACCAGGCCCTACGGACCGACCGGTACACGTACGTGCGCTACGAAACAGGAGAGACCCAACTCTACGACCTGACCACCGACCCCTACCAACTGAGCAACCTGGCCAAGCTCGCCAGCCCCGGGGTACTGCTGGGCCTGCAGGAACGCCTGGAAAGAATGCGCACATGCTCCGGACCTTCGTGCCGCGAAGCGGACAAGCAGGAATGAGCCTCAGGACTCAGGGTTGTCGACGCAGAGCGTGACCCCGTTGAAGATGACGTAATCGGGCCGGACGCCAAATGATCCACGGCCGGTGCCGGCCTTTTCGATGGCGAGCTCCACCTGATCTCCGTCTCTTCCTGTCCGGGAGATGGACCAGCCCTTCTCCTCCAGCAGCATTCGGGCCTTCGTCACGATTGCGGGATCGGAGGTTTCGAGCCCGGCGTCGGTCGATATCTCGATCGAGCTACGCAGGCTCGTGTCCTCCGTTCCGTACGGGCCGCCGCACGGCAGATCCTTTCCTCTGATCAGAGGCTTGACCTCGACGTCCGGGATCAGTTCCTCGAGAACCGAGGTGACTTCGCCGATGAGCTTCTGCCGCGACTGTTCCGGCGTCATCGCGCCGCCCTCCTGATTTGCCGCCTGACATCCGGCCAATGCGATCAGTGTCCCCACTCCAAGGGCTGCGGCGAACCTTTTCATGGCGTGAACCTGGGGAGCGGTTCCCGGAAATGCTTCTTGATGATTTCCTCCACTCCGGAGTCTGCCAGGTGGTCGCCGGCGCGAGCAGCCTCGAGGCCGGCGATCACCGGGATGGTGGCGCTGTAGATGGCGACGTGCGCGGCCGCTTTCGCTGAGGCCGCGTGAACGGTCGCCTCGACCTTGGACTTTCCGGCTGCCAATGCCGCATCATAAGCGTTCTCGTACGCGAGATCGCTACCGACCTGCACCAGTTTGTTCTGGAGCTCGCCCGGAGTGACATGGTCGAGCAGATCGTACTTGTGGACGACAGTCGCGATCTTGGCAGCCTCTTGCGGGACAGAGAGATTCGAATCACCGATGACACTCGCCAGCTCGGCACCGAATGCGGCGGCTTTCTCTGGGGGCACTTGAGACACCAGCCACGTGGTGAGGTGGACACTGCTCTGCGCAATGTTTCCAGCGATCGGCCCGCCCTGTTTTTCGCCGACTTGGTGAGCGAGCTTGCTGAGCTCGCTGTCCAGCTCGGTCATGGTGACGTCGTCGTTGATGCCGTGCTTGATGAAGACGGCCTCGGCTCGCCGCGCGATTTCGGCCCAGTCGGCGGGGCTGTCCACTCTGCCGGACAGGACTTCCTGAATGATCGGTTCCAGTTCGGCGCCCAGACGCGGCACCTTTTCAGCTGGGACCTGGGACTTCATCCACGCAATGAACTGCCGGGACTCCTCGGCGCCGGCCTGTTCCTCATCCAGCGTCGTATTGCTGAACGTAAGGCGGTCCGGACGGTTGAAGAGTATCGCCTTGAGGTTTTCGAGTGATGAAGTGTCCGGCAGGTAATACTCGGAGTGCCCCGACGAACCGTCCGCGTTGAGGCGCGTGATGTCCGGGAAGTCGGCGGGATCCTTGCCGTGTCCTTGGGTGTATGACACCCAGTCTCCGGCGGCTCGCAGGTCGTAAACCTTGATTCCCGGGGGTAGGCGGAAGTCGGCGACACTGTTGATGTTGGAGCCGAGGCCAGGGCTCCCCATGAAGGTGACGGTGTCGAACTTCGCGCCCTTCTGGAGCGCCTTGCTGGTGACCAGGGTGCCGTAGCTGTGTGAAAAAAGGTTGACCCTGGCGGCGGGTTTAAGACTCGTCCCGATGCCGGCGCGGAAGTCGGCCAAGTACTGACCGCCGGTGAAGGCGTTACCTGGATCGACCGCATCGGCGACGCCTGGCGGATCGTAACCCAGCCAATTCACGACTGCGGCGCGCTGATCGAAAAGCCCCGTCTTGGGATCCTTGATGAGGTTCTCACCCTCATCGGAGAAGCCGTTGAAGTTGTCCAGGCGATTGCCGGCGCCCGGAACGCGAATCCCCACATGTTCAACGTTCTCCAGGTCGCCGAGGACCTCAGCGATTCGACCATCCCCTGCCGGGTCGAACATGAGGAATTGCCGGGGAACTTTGGCATCGATCGTCTTACCGGTTCGTGGATCCAGCGTCTTTCGTGGTCGAGAGGCCAGGAACGACTGGAGCGCTGATACGCGCTTCTGCTGTCTGGCGTAGTTGGGGTCTGTCTTTGACATGGCGGCGAGCTTGGCCTGTTCTTCGGTCAGGGTCTTGCCGATGCGGATTCGGTTGGCTGCGTACCGGAGTTTCACCGGTACTCCGTCCAGGTTGCCGATCCGGTCTGGGCGGTTGACGGCGAGCCAGCTGCGTTCCGCTGAGCTCAGCGTCTTGAAGTAGTCCCTGACGGCGCGTGCTCGCACTTCCGCTGACGCGTCCTTTGTTCGCTTCAGTACCTCGTTGAGGCCGTTTTCCAGTTCCTTGCCGCGGGCCGTGCTCACTCCGGACGGGGTTGGGAGGCCGAAGGAGGCCAGGGAGGTTGCGGCGGTTTGGGTGGTTCTGCGGAGGAGGTCTTCGCGGCGTCTGGCCACGTCGCCGCGTTGGCCGGTGAGCCAGCGGCCGGCCTGGCCGATGGTCTGGGCGGGGGCGGTGGTCAGGGCGACGATGGCGAGCAGGTGCGACAGTGTTTCCGCGGCGTCCTCCCAGTCGCGTCCGGCCGTGGTGAGCTGTTGTTCCAGGGCTCGCATGAGGTCGGGGTCGCCGCCGACGAAGCCGTTGCCGCCGGATCTGATGGCGCTGGGCGGGTTGCCGAGTACGGGGCGAGAGACGGGGGTGCGGTTCTCGCCGGTCGCGGCGAGGCGCTCGACCTGGTCGAAGGAGGACAGGAAGGCGTGACGTACCAGGCGGGCCTGGGTGGACAGTTCGCCGGCCAGCCGGTTGCCGGCGTCACCGACGAGGGCGCCCTGGCCGAGCAGGGTGAGTGCCTTGTCGGCGGCCGGGGCGTGCTGCTCGGCCAGGCGTGCGATGTGCGGCAGCGCGCTTTGCGCCTCCTCCGCCTGGCCCATGCCCGCTCTCCTCACGCCGCGTCCGCGTGTGGCCTGCCTGCTCGAACCACGTCATGGTGGCAGGCGGTCGCCCTTTCGTCAGGCAGTACGCCGGATCTGGCATGGAGCGTTCAAAGACCGGGGGAGGAATCCGGTCATAGCGATCGGTGAGTGTGGGGGGTGTGTGCGGTCATCGCGTTGGGTCGGCGGGAGTGTCGGGTGGGGGGAGTGTTGGGTCGGCGGAAGTGTCGGGTTGGCGGGAGCGAGGTGCGTTCATGGTGATGGGTAGGCGTGGGTCAGGTGGTCGGTGATGGCGCGGGACGCCTCGGCGGCGTCGCCGGCGCGGATGGCGGCGAGGATGCGTTCATGGTCGGCGCGCAGCACCGGTACGTCGCCCGATTCCGAGAGGTTGGCCGGCGGCCGCTTTGCCGATGTGTCGTCTTGTTGCTGGTGGGTCGGCGTGTCGTCTGGCCGGTTGGTCGGAGTGTTGCTCAGGCGTTCGACTGCCTCCACGGCGTACTTGCGCATCGTGTCCCTGAGTGAGCGCATGATGGCGGCGATGAGCCGGTTGCCGGAGGCGTCCGCGATGGCGCAGTGGAAGGCCGTGTCGTACTCGACGAACTCTTCGGCGCTCGTCGCGGCGTCCATCCCGGCGAGGGCGGAGACGAGCGCGGACGTGTCGGCCTGTGCGGCGGCGGCGCGTTCTGCGGCGAATCGTTCGATCATGAGCCGCGTGTCGATGACCTCGCGCAGCTCCAGCGTGGCCAGGCCCAGGTGGAGCCTGAGCAGGTCGGTCAGCGCGGTCTCCGGACGCGAGGTCAGCACGGCGCCCGCGTCCGGGCCCCGTCCGACCTGGGAGGACACCACGCCCAGCGTCTCCAGCACGCGCATGGCCTCGCGGACGGACGACCGGCTGACGCCGAGTTGCTCGGCGAGGTGGCGTTCGGCGGGGAGGCGGTCGCCGACCGTGAGCCGGTCTTCGGCGATGCGCTGTTCGATCTGCACGAGTACGTCCTCGAACGTGCGGGTTCGCTTGACGGGACGCCAACGGCTGTCGTCCAACGAGGTCTCCCTGATGCTGGCCGGGAAAGGCAGTGTCGGATATGGTCTGACCAACTTGTGGTCTGACCATACCTTGAGAGGAGAGTCGTGCGAGTCGCCCTGTTCGTCACGTGTGTGAACGACACGCTCTTCCCTGGCACCGGCAAGGCCGTGGTGTCGCTGCTGCGCAGGCTGGGGTGTGAGGTGGACTTCCCGGTCGCCCAGACCTGCTGCGGGCAGATGCACGTCAACACGGGCTACCGCGAGGACGGGGTGCGGCTGGCGCGTCACTTCACCGAGGTGTTCGCCGGGTACGACGCGGTCGTGGCGCCGTCGGGCTCGTGTGCCGCGATGGTCCGCGAGCAGTACCCGAAGCTGGTGCGGCCGGGAAGCCGGGGCGCGATGGCCATTGCGGAGGTTGCTCCCCGCGTGTACGAGCTGAGCGAGTTCCTGCTGGACGTCCTGAAGAGAGAAGACGTAGGGGCATATTTCCCGCACCGGGTGACATATCACCCGACATGCCACTCTCTCCGCGGCCTCCGCCTCGCCGACCGGCCCACCAGGCTGCTCCAGCACGTCAAGGGCCTGGAACTGGTCCCGCTCCCGGCGGCCGAGGAGTGTTGCGGCTTCGGCGGCACGTTCGCGGTGAAGAACCCGGCCGTCTCGGCAGCCATGGGCGCCGACAAGGTACGCAATGTCCTCGACACCGGCGCCGAGGTGTTGTGCGCGGCCGACAACTCGTGCCTGATGCATATCGGCGGCACGCTGCGCCGGCAGTGGACCGGCGTCAGGATCATGCACCTGGCGGAGATCCTCGCGACCACGGAGAACACCGCAGCGGAGGTCCTCGCCGCCACGGGGGACACCTCATGAGCGCGACCTTTCTCGGCATGCCGGGAGACTTCCCGAAGAACTCCGCCAAGGCAGTACAGAACTCCCAGCTCCGCTACAACCTCAGGAAAGCCACCCACACCATCCGCGGCAAGCGCGCGAGCGTCGTGCAGGAACTGCCCGACTGGCGGGAACTGCGTGCCGCCGGCAAGGCCATCAAGGACCACACGCTCCGCCATCTCGACACGTACCTGCTCCAACTGGAAGAAGCGGTGACCAGGGCGGGCGGGCACGTCCACTGGGCCAGAGACGCGGACGAAGCCAACCGCATCGTCGCCGGCCTGGTCAAAGCCACCGGCGAGACCGAGGTGGTCAAGGTCAAGTCGATGGCCACCCAGGAGATCGAGCTCAACCAGGCGCTGGCCGCAGAAGGCATCACGGCCTACGAGACGGACCTCGCCGAGCTGATCGTGCAGCTCGGCGACGACCTCCCCAGCCACATCCTGGTCCCGGCGATCCACCGCAACCGGTCGGAGATCCGGGAGATCTTCCTAGACAAGATGCCGGAGGCGCCGCCCGGCCTCAGCGACGAGCCCCGCGAGCTGGCCGAGGCGGCCCGGCTCCACCTGCGCGAACGCTTCCTCAGAAGCAAGGTGGCGATCTCCGGCGCGAACTTCATGGTGGCCGAGACCGGCACGCTGGTGGTGCTGGAATCGGAAGGCAACGGACGTATGTGCCTGACCCTGCCGGAAACGCTCATCAGCGTCGTCGGCATCGAGAAGCTCCTGCCCACCTGGCGGGATCTGGAGGTCTTCCTCCAGCTTCTACCGCGAAGCTCCACAGGCGAGCGGATGAATCCGTACACCAGCATGTGGACCGGCTCGGTGGAAGGCCAGGACTTCCACCTGGTGCTGCTCGACAACGGCCGCACGGACGTGCTCGCCGACGAGGTCGGCCGCCAGGCGCTGCGCTGCATCCGCTGCTCGGCCTGCCTGAACGTCTGCCCGGTCTACGAGCGCGCCGGCGGCCACGCGTACGGCTCGGTCTATCCCGGCCCGATCGGCGCGATCCTGACCCCGCAGCTCAGGGGCATGTCCACGGACCTGGACGCCTCGCTCCCGTACGCCTCCAGCCTCTGCGGCGCCTGCTTCGAGGTGTGCCCGGTCGCCATCGACATCCCCGAGGTGCTGGTCGACCTGCGGGCCAAGGCGCCGCACGGCCCGGCGGAACGGGCCGGGATGAAGGTCGCGGGCTGGATTCTCAACGACCACGTACGCCTCGCCAAGGCCCAGCGCCTGGCCGCCCGCGTCCGCAACCTGGTGCCAAAGCGGCTCCCCGGCCCGGCGGCCGCCTGGACGGACACCAGGGACGTGCCGGAAATCCCGGAAGAGTCCTTCAGGGACTGGTGGGAGCGGACCCAGCGCGGGGGAGGAGCGGAATGAGTGACGCGCGTGCGGAGATCCTGGCCAGAATCAGGAGAGCCGTGGCCGGAGCACCGGAAGTCGGGATCACCCGGACTTACCGGGCCGCGCACCAAGGCGGCGACCTGGTCGGGCTGTTCGCCGAGCGGGTCGATGACTACCGGGCCACGGTGCACGTGATCCCGGCCGCCGACGTGCCTGGGAAGATCGCCGAGCTGGTGGCCGGCCGCCGCATGATCCTCCCCGAGGGCCTCGACCCCCAGTGGCGGGCCAAGGCGGTCGGCATACATGAGGCCGAGCAGGCCGGCCTGCACGAGGCCGGGTCGGCTGGCCTGCACGAGGCTGAGCCAGCCCGCCTGCACGAGGCCGAGCAGGTCGGCCTGCATGAGGCCGACGGCGTGATCACCGGTTGCGCGGTGGCGATCGCGGAAACCGGCACGATCGTGCTCGACTCCGGCCCCGGCCAAGGAACCAGGGCGCAGACGCTCGTACCGGACTACCACCTGTGCGTCGTCCGCGCCGCCCAGATCGTCCCGGGCGTGCCGGAGGCCGTGGCGGCGCTCGACCCGGCCCGCCCGCTCACCTGGATCAGCGGCCCCTCGGCCACCAGCGACATCGAGCTGAACCGGGTCGAAGGCGTGCACGGCCCGAGAACCCTGGAAGTGATCGTCAGTATCTGAGCACGGCGGCCACGTCCGAGACTTGGTCGGTGAACCACAGCTCGGCGTCCGTCATGGCGGTCGCCCTGGCCAGCGCCGAGTCCGCGCGTTCCTTGACCGGCTCGTCCACGCCCCAGCGGCGCAGTTCGGCCGGATCGGTGGAGAGCTGAGCCCCGCCCTCGCCGATCCAGATCTCCTGCGGCAGCTCGCCCGGCGTGAGCACGGCGTGCACCCGGCCGTCCCGCAATGCCTGCGCGACCTGCGACAGCCCGACGGGTCCTGCCGACTCGGCGTGCCGGTCGAGCAGTTCCGCGTGCTTGCGGCCGAGCCAGTCGTCGAGCGCTTTCTCCGCGTCTTCGGCGAACTGTCCGTGGTTGGAGCGGCTGCCGTGTTCGACCATCATCACCCGGTCGGCGGCTTGCGTGCCGAGATGATGCAACAGGTACGAGCGGGACTTCGGCTCGCCGGCGATGATGATCAGCTCGATGCCGAGCCGCCGTACCTGCTCGTCGATCACGTGCGCGACGGCTTCGGCGTTCTTCTCCCAGGAGTCCTCGACGCCGCGCTCGTAGCGCGTCTGCGACCAGCCGCCCTGCGCGGTCTTCTGCAGCGGCCAGTCCTGGGCCTCGATCGTGGCCTTGCGCGGCGACCCGCCGCCGAACACGGTCACCTCGGCGCCCGCGTGATCCATGATGACCCGGATGTGTGGAACGTTCTCACCCCGGTAACGCAGCATCGGCGTCACATGAGGCAGCGGCGCCCACATGCCCAGCTCGTACGGCTGGGTGTCCAGCGACTCGGCCAGCACGACCTCCCCGTGCGTGGCGAAGATCGCCCGCCCGGTCGCGCTCTTCAGCGCCTCGGTCTCCAGGACGTCCATGGTGCCGGGATCGGCATGGTCGAGCTGGTCGCGCACGCTGTGCCAGTGAGTCTCACGCTCAGGACGCGTGATCGCGCCGAGATACACCGACGCGTAGGGCCCGCGACGCTCGTACAACGGCCGGATGAAATCGAGCCGCACCGGTCACCACCTCCGCTTCTCCACACCGAGCCCGAGGGTCTTGGCGACCTCGGCCACGTTGATGTAGCTCCGATCGGGCAGGGAGCTCACCATGTCCGCGATCTCGTCAGGCGCGTCCATGTTCTCCGCATGCTGGAGAAGTTCGTCCTTGGTCGCGGGCCAGTGTGCGTCGCTGAGCCATTTGGCCAGTTCGCTGCGGATATCGACACCGCGCTGCGTGATGCCCTCGGGCGTGCCGGGCTCGTGTCCAGGGGGGTAGGACGACGCCGTCTCCTCGCCGGGAACCGGCATGGCCTCCGGTTCCTTCCACTCCTCGGCATGCGTGGTGCCGCCGCCGCGAACCATGCCCTCCGTTTCGTGCTTCTGCTGGTCGTCCAGCCGAGGACCGTGCTTGTCACTCCCACGTTCCATGGTTCGTCACTCCTCTCAATTGCGCCCCTACCCCCGCTTTCGTGGGCAAACATCGCGAACGTGTACCCTGCCGACGTGTTCGCACCTGACGTGACGATCGCCACCCGGCGGCTCGTCCTGCGCCCGTTCGGCACCGGTGATGCCGATCGCGTCCGATCCGTCGTGAAATCCGGGGTCGCGTTCCTTCCTCCCGGCGCTCCCGCCCGCGCCTCGGGCGTCGCCCAGTGGCTCTCCGACGGGGTGCACGAACTTCGCCGATCCGGTCAGGGCATCCATCTGGCCATGACCGACGCGGACGGGCTCATCCTTGGCGCCATCAGCCTGTTCAAGACCTCCTGGACGGCCGGCACCACCGAGGTCGGCTACGGCGTGCACCCGCTGTACCGCGGCCGCGGATTCGCCACCGAAGCCGTGCGCGGACTGGTGGAGCAGGTGTTCGCCACCACCGACCTGCGCCGGGTCGACCTGACCGCAAACCTGGACAACCTGCCCTCGCTCCGCGTGGCGCAGAAGTCCGGCTTCACCTGGGAAGGCGTGCTGCGGGCCGCGGTCCTGGAGCCGGACGGGCCGCACGACCTGGTCGTCTTCGGCCGGCTGCGCGGCGACAGCGGCGACCCGGGTCCCGCACTGCCCAGGACGGAGCTGCGCACCGAGCGGCTGCTGCTGCGGCCGTACGCGGAATCGGACGCCGCCGACCTGGCGGCGACCGCCGCCGACCCGCTGACCCAGGCGCTCACGGGCATACCGAGCGGCTACACCGAGGAGAACGCGCGGGCGTTCATCGCCGGCTCGGAACACACCAGGACGAGGGGCGCGGGCCTGGCCTGGGCCGTCGAAGAGCTCACCAGCGGACGTTACGTCTCGAACGTGGACCTGCGCGACCTCGACTGGACCAGTGGGACAGCCGAGATCGGCTACATGACCGCCCCCTGGGCCAGGGGGAACGGCTACGCGGGCGAGGCCCTGGCCGAGGTCGTCCGCTGGCTGTTCGGCGCGCAGGGCTTCCGCCGCCTCCAGCTCAGAGCGTCGGTCGCCAACCTGGCTTCGCAGCGGGTCGCGGAGAAGGCCGGATTCGTCCGCGAAGGCGTGGCCAGGGCCGCGCTCGGCGGCGAGGACGTCGTCGTCTACAGCCTCATCCCCGCCGACCTCAGCTGAGGACCCGGCCGATCTCGCTCAGGAGCCCCGCCGATCTCCGCTAAGGACCCTGCCGACCTCACCCGGGCGCCCCGCCGATCTCACCCGAAGGCCCGGAGGGCACGCCGTCCTGACCTTCGAACCCTTTGTGAAACCACCCCGCACCCGTCACCCTGGTGAGTGAGGACGGTGAGCGGACGATGATCACGGTTGTCGGGTGGGACGGATCAGAGCTGTCGGCCAGAGCGGTCGACCGGCTGCACGAAGCGCGGCTGGTCGTCGGCCCCGACGCGCTTCTCGGGCGGCTCAAGCTGACCGCGCAGGTCGCGGCGGACGGCGCCCTGCTGCAGGCCCTCGACGACCACCTCGAACACGGCGAAGGCCCAGCCGTCGTGATCGCCGAGGGTGATCCGGGCTTCTTCGGAGTGGTCCGCACGTTACGCGCGCACGGCATCAAACCGGACGTGCTGCCCGCGACGTCGCTGGTCACGCGCGCTTTCGGTTGTGCCGGGCTCAACTGGGAGGACGCGCTCGTCGTCGCACCGTCCGGCCCGCGCCAGCTCAACCGCGTCGTCAACGCCTGCCGCGCGCACCCCAAGGTGGCGCTGGTGGTCGCGCCCGGCGTGGGCCCCGGCGAGATCGCCAGGGAGCTGGCGCCGACCACGCCCCGCGCGCTCATCGTCTGCGAGGATCTCGGCGGTCCCGATGAACGGGTCACGCACAGCCGCATGGGCGAGGCCACGACCAGGCCGTGGAAGGACCCGGACGTGGTGCTCGTCCTCGACCCGCTTCACCAGGCCAAAGAGCCCGGCTGGGTGGCGGGCGCCCAGCCGGGGCCGCCGGAGTGGGCGCTGCCGTCGCCGACCGGGCTGCCGCCGGAGGTCAGGGCGTTCGTGCTGGCCAAGCTGGGTCCCCGGCTCGGCGACCTGGTCTGGGACGTCGGCGCGGGCGCCGGCGAGATCGCCGTGGAGTGCGCGCGCATGGGCGCGGCCGTGGTGGCCGTGGAGCGCGACGAGGCGTCCTGCGCCCGGCTGCGCGCCCGCGTGCTCGACCACGGCGTCAAGGTCGCGCTCACCCGCGGCCAGGCGCCGCCCGCGCTCGAACCGCTGCCCGACCCCGACGCGGTCTTCGTCGGCGGTGGCGGCGCCGACGTGGTCATGGCCTGCGCAGCCCGCCGTCCGAGAACGCTCGTCTGCGCGCTCAGGAACGTCGAGCAGGTGCCGTCGGTGCTCGACCGGCTGCGCGAGCAGGGATACCACGGCGAAGGCACCCAGATTCTGGCGTCGAAGCTGATCGTCAACCCCGACGGATCGCACCGTTTGACCGCTTCAGACCCGGTTTTCGTGGTCCACGCGACGCCCATGCACGCAGGGTGACCTGTTCCGTACCGCCGCACATCGGTTATCCTCGCGTGACTTTTGTCTAACGCACCGGAGACACCCTCGATGAAGCCGCCGCTCCTGCTGATCGGGCAGGGCTCGAACGATGACGCCTATGCCGCGGAGTTCGGCAGATTCGTGCACAGACTCCGCTGCCGCCTGGAGCGCACCGCCGCCGACGTGTCGGGCGGCTACCTGGAGCGTGCCACGCCGCGCCTGAGCGACTCGGTGGCCTCCCTGGTCGCCAGGGGACACCACCGCCTGGTCGCGCTGCCGCTCAGCCTCAGCAGGGTCGGCGAGGAGTTCCCCGCCGCCATGGCGCTCGAACAGCAGCGCCACCCCACCCTCATGTACGACTACGGCCGCCCGCTCGGCCCCGACCCGCGCGTGCTCGCGCTGCTGGCCGAGCGGCTGAACGAGGCCGCCACCGAGATCGTCAAGCCGCGCCACCTGGAACTGGTCGGTGCCAGGCCCAGGCTGCGCTCGGTCGACTCGCTGCCGGTCGAGGAGCCGCCCAGGCACATCGAGCCGGGCGAGACCGCGGTGGTGCTGGTCGGTGAGGGTTCCACGGACGCGACCGCCAACGCCGAGATCCACCGGGTCTCGCGGTTGTTCTGGGAGACGCACGCCTACGACTACATGACCGTCGAGACGGCGTTCGTGTCGGTCACCCCGCCCGGCGTGCCCGGCGGGCTCGAACGCTGCCGCCGGCTGGGCGCCAAGCGCGTGATCGTGGTGCCGTACCTGCTGTTCGCGGGCGGGATGCTGGAGCGCGTGTGGGCGCAGGCGCTCGCTTACGGCGCCGGGCACCCCGAGCTCGACATCCGCTGCGCCGAGGTGATCGGCGACTGCGAGATCCTGGCCGACGTCGTGATCGACCGCTACGAGGAAGCGCTGCAGCTCGTCCCCTGACCCGTCCGCCACGAGGAAGCGCCGTCCCTTGACCCGTCCGCCACGAGGAAGCGCCGTCCCTTGACCTGTCCGCAACGAGGAAGCGGTCCGGTTCGTCCCTGACCTGTCCCCCCGCAGTCTGGAGGTACGTCCGTGCTCGCCGAGACGCTCGCCGCCATCCGCCCAGCCGACGCCCAGGCGCTCGCAGACGCCCGCGCGCACCAGGATCGCCTCACCAAGCCGCGCGGCTCGCTCGGCGCGCTGGAGGAGGTCGCGGTGCGCCTCGCGGGCGCGGCAGGCGTCAGCCCGCCGCCGATGCCGGCCCCCGCGGCCCTAGCGATCTTCGCCGCCGACCACGGCGTGCACGCCCAGGGCGTGAGCCCGTGGCCGCAGGAGGTCACGGTGCAGATGGTCGCCAACTTCCTGGCCGGCGGCGCGGTCGCCAACGCCTTCGCGGCCCAGACCGGCGCCTCGGTGACGGTCGTCGACGTCGGCGTCGCCGCCGACCTGCCCGACGCGCCCGGCCTGCTCAACCACAAGATCGGGTACGCCACCGCAGACCTGAGCCAGGGCCCGGCGATGACCGTCGACCAGGCGGTCAGAGCGCTCGAAGCCGGGATCGCCGTGGCCGAACGCCTGGTCGCGGACGGGGCGCGCTGCCTGATCACCGGCGACATGGGCATCGCGAACACCACCGCGTCCGCCGCCCTGATCTCGGCCTTCACCGGCAGAGACGCGGCCGAGGTGACGGGCAGGGGCACCGGCATCGACGACGACACGCACGCGCACAAGGTCGCCGTCGTCCGCGCGGCACTGCGCGTCAACGGACTGCCCGGGGACGGGGGCGGACTTCCTGAGACGGAGTCGCGGCCGAGCGAGGCGCTGCGCGCGCTGGCCGCCGTGGGCGGCTTCGAGCACGCCGCGATCGCCGGATTCATCCTGGGCGGCGCGGCCGCCCGCGTGCCGGTCATCCTCGACGGCGTGATCGCCGGCGCCGCCGCGCTGGTGGCCGCCGCGCTCGACCCGGCCGCCGTCGACCACTGCGTGGCCGGGCACCGCTCCGCCGAGCCCGGGCACACCGCCGCGCTGGCGCATCTCGGGCTGCGGCCCCTGGTGGAGCTGGAACTGCGGCTGGGCGAGGGCACCGGCGGCCTGCTCGCGCATCCGCTGGTGTGCTCGGCCGTACGCGTGATGCACGACGTGGCCACGTTCGATTCGGCGGGAGTGACGGAAAAGCCCGTGTGATGATGGGGACACGGAAACCAGTGCGTGAGGTGGAACGTGTCCCGATACGGCGCGATGTTCGGCCCCGACATCACCTTCCTCGGCGTCGACAGGTGCGACCTGGCTGACCCGGCCGGCTTCGAGGGCGCCGACGTCGTGATCGTCGGTGCGCCGTTCGACGGCGGCACCAGCAACCGTCCCGGCGCCAGGTTCGGCCCGATGGCCCTGCGCCAGGCCTGCTACCTGCCCCACGACGGCTCCAGGCCCAGCCTCGCGCTGCGCGTGGACGGGCTGCGCGACCTGCGCGTGCTCGACGCGGGCGACGTCGAGTGCTACTCGGGCGACGTGGAGGGCTCCATCGCCGCGATCGAGGAGGCCGTGCACCGCATCGCGGCCTCCGGTGCGGTGCCCGTGGTGCTCGGCGGCGACCACACGGTGGCGCTGCCCGACGCGCGCGGCACGGCCAGGGCGTACGCGCCGGGGCGCACCTCGATGATCCACTTCGACGCGCACGCCGACACCGGGAACATCTCCTTCGGCCACCTGTACGGGCACGGCCAGCCGATGCGCAGGCTCATCGAGTCCGGCGCGATCAGGGGAGACAGGTTCCTGCAGATCGGGCTGCGCGGCTACTGGCCGGAGCCCGAGACGCTCGGCTGGATGGCGCGGCAGCGCATGCGCTCGTACGAGATGACCGAGATCGTCGCGCGCGGCCTGGAGGAGTGCCTGACCGAGGCGTTCGAGATCGCCCTCGACGACTGCGACCAGATCTTCCTGTCCGTGGACATCGACGTCTGCGACCCCGGCCACGCGCCGGGCACCGGAACCCCCGAGCCCGGCGGGCTGTCCGCCAGGGAACTGCTCGACGCGGTCCGGCGCATCTGTTACGAGCTGCCGGTGGCCGGGATGGAGGTCGTCGAGGTGGCGCCGCCCTACGATCACTCGGACATCACCGCGTTCCTCGGGAACCGGGTTATCCTGGAGGCGCTCTCGGCGATGGCCAGACGCCGCAAAGACGCCAATGGCGGGCCTCGCTGGAATCCGCATCAGCCGCTGCTCGACGGCCGTTGACTCATGCGCAGCAAACGACGCATTCAGAGCCGGTAGGTTTGCCTCGTAACACAAACCTTCGCGAACGGGAGAATCCCCCCATGGGTCCCTACCTCCTCGGCCTGCGGCTTTCCGGCCGCCGGGTCCTCGTCGTTGGCGGCGGCCGGGTCGCCCAGCGGCGCGTTCCCGCGCTGCTAGAGGCCGGTGCGGAGGTCACCGTCGTGTCCCCGTCCGTCACCCCGGCGCTCGACGACCTGATCGCGAGCGGCCGGATCACCTGGCACGCCCGCCCGTACGAGGTGGGCGACTGCGACGGCGCCTGGCTCGTCCAGGCCTGCACCGACGACAGGTCGGTCAACACCGCGGTCGCCGCCGAGGCCGAGGCCAAGCGGGTCTGGTGCGTGCGCGCCGACGACAAGGACGCCTCCGCCGCCTGGACCCCCGCCTCCGGCCGCGTCGACGAGATCAGCGTGGCCGTCACCGCGGGCGGCGATCCGCGGCGGGCGGCCGGCATCCGCGACGCCGTCGTCGGCGCGCTGCGCGACGGCACGGTCGACGCGCGCCGCAGCCGCACCAAGCCGGTCGGCGTCGCCCTGGTCGGCGGCGGTCCCGGCGACCCCGGGCTGATCACCGTGCGCGGCCGTCAGCTCCTCGCCCAGGCCGACGTCGTGATCGCCGACCGCCTCGCGCCGCGCGCCCTGCTCGACGAGCTCGCGCCCGACGTCGAGCTGATCGACGCCGCCAAGGTCCCGTACGGCAGGTCGCTGTCGCAGGAGTCGATCAACGAGCTGCTGGTCGACCGGGCCAGGCAGGGCAAGTTCGTGGTCAGGCTCAAGGGCGGCGACCCGTTCGTGTTCGGACGGGGCGGCGAAGAGATGATCGCCTGCGCTCACGCGGGCATCCCCGTGCTGGTGGTGCCCGGCATCACCAGCGCCGTCGCCGTGCCGGCCGTGGCCGGGGTGCCGGTGACGCACCGCGGCGTCAGCCAGGAGTTCCACGTCATATCCGTGCACGTGGCGCCGGACGATCCGCGATCGACCGTCGACTGGCCCGGCCTGGCCCGGTCGCAGGGCACACTCGTGCTCCTGATGGCCGTCGAACGCCTGGCGAAGGTGGCCGAAGCCCTGCTTCGAGACGGACGTTCCCCGGAGACTCCCGTAATGGTGGTACAGGACGGTACCCTTCCGACCCAGCGGGCGGTCATCGCTTCGCTGTCCACCGTGGCCGACCGCGTGTCCGCGGCTGGGATACGGCCACCGGCGATCGTCGTCGTCGGCGATGTCGTCAGGGTCGGCCAGGAGGTCGAGATGGTTCGAGCGGAGCGCTTGCCGTGAACACGGCCATGGATGATGGGCGGCAGGAGTCCCTGGGGGAGCAGACGTTGAGCTTCCACGCGGTGACCGACGAGGACCTGGTCGAGAAGGACGAGGTCCAGGACGACCATGCCGCCGAGACGGACACGGACGAGTCCGTGGACACCGACGTGCCTGCGGATGCCGACGGGTCTGAGGATGAGGCGGATGCGGTGACCGGCGAGGACGCGGCTGCCGACGGTCCTGAACCGGCCGCGTCCGACGACTCCTCCGGGGAGGAACCGTCGGAAGAGGAACCGGCCGAGGAGGAACCCGCTGCGGACGAGCCCTCCGAGGAGCCCTCCGACGAGGTGGAAGACGTCGCGGAGGAGCCTGAGGACTCCGAGGGCGCAGAAGACGCCGAGGACATCGACGGCTCCGAGGAATCTGAGGATGCCGACGGCTCCGAAGACGAGATGTCCTCCGCCGAAGCCGAAGCCGAATCAGTGGAAGCGGAGGAGGCCGAGCAGGAGTCGGAGCAGCCGGAATCGCCCGCTGAGGCTCCGTCCGCTGAGGAGGAGCTGCCCGCCGAGGCCGCCCAGGCGCTGATGGCGGCGCTCGACGCCCTCCGCGAAAGCGTCTACGACCTGCGCTTCGGCCTCGACCTCCCAGGCGCGGACGAAGCCCGGCAAACCCGGTCCGACCTGCTGGCCCAGCTGCAGGACTACGTGCTGCCCCGGGTGCGGATGAACACCGCTCCCGCGCTCATCGTGGTCGCCGGCTCCACCGGCGCGGGCAAGTCCACGCTGGTCAACTCGCTGGCCGAGAAGAATGTCTCGCGTACCGGCGTGCGCCGTCCGACGACGGGCATCCCCGTCCTCGTCTGCCACCCGGAAGACGAGAAGTGGTTCGCGGAAGGCGAACTGCTCGGCGGCCTCGAACGGCTCGAACGGCCCTCGCCCGACGCCGACCGGCGCAGCCTGGTCGTGCTCGCCACCGAGAAGCTGCCGCAGGGCGTCGCGCTGCTCGACACCCCGGACATCGACTCGGTCGTCGAGGAGCACCACGAGATCGCGCACCGCATGCTCGACGCGGCCGACCTGTGGATTTTCGTCACCACCGCCGCCCGCTACGCCGACGCCCCCGCCTGGAACCTGCTCAGGCTGGCCAAGGAGCGCGGCGCGCGGCTCGCCATCGTCTTGTCGCGGGTGCCGCCCAGGTCGCGCGAGGTGGTGCTGAAGCACTTCGTCCGCATGCTGACCGAATACGGCCTGGGCGAGATCGACCGGTTCGTCATCCACGAGGCCGAGGTCAAGGACGGCAGGCTGCCCGACAGCGAGGTCACCGACCTGCGGCTGTGGCTGGCCGAGCTCTCGGTCGACGAGGAGCGGCGGGCGCAGGCCGTGCGAGAGACGCTGAACGGCGTGCTCAACAGCTTCCGCACCCGGGTCCCCGCGCTGGCCAAGCACCTCGAGAGCCAGGTCGCGTTCCGCGCCGAGCTGCGCAACGACGTGGAGGCCGCCTATCTGGGCGCGCTGGCCGAGGTCGACCGGGCGTCCAAGAACGGTTCGCTGCTGCAGGGCGAGGCGCTCGCGCGCTGGCAGGACTTCGCCGGCTCCGGCGACCTCATGCGGACGCTGCAAGTACGCAAACGCGGCAAGGCGGCCAAGCAGACCCCCGAACGCATCCTGGCTTTCAAGGCGGCGATCCGCGCCGGCCTGGAGTCCGTGATCGTGGCGGCGGCCACGATGGCGTCCGAGGAGGTGGTGGCGCGCTGGCGGCACCGCTCCGAAGTGGGCGCGAAGCTGGGCGAAGGGCTCGAACGTCCCTCAGACCACCTGCTGCGGCACGCCGGCCGGGCCATCGCGTCCTGGCAGGAGCACCTCGGCGAGCTGGTCCGCACGGAGGGTGTGGCCAAGCGCTCGGTGTCCAAGCTGGTGTCGTTCGACCCCGAGTCGCTTTCGCTGATCTTCATGGTCGCGATGTTCAGCGGGGGCACGGCGGAAGGCGTCCCGCACCGGCTGGTCAACGCGCTGCTCGGCGCCGAGTCGCTGCGGGCCATCGGAGCCAAGGCGCTCAGTGACCTGAGAGCCAGGATCGGCATGCTGTTCGACGAGGAATCCATGCGTTACGTGCAAGCGCTCGACTCAGCGGGCATCCCGGACGAGTCCGTCGCGACCCGCCTCTACCAGGCCACGTACAACCTCGAGGTCGCACGATGACCACCATGATGCACAGGCCCGGGCTCGCACCGCGGCTGTCAGCGCTCACCAAGGTCGTGGAGTTCGGCCCGGGGCGGCTCGACGAGAAGCTGCTCAACGAGGCCAACGCGCTGCTGCTGCGCGCCGGTGACCGGCTCAAGCTGTCGTCCGAGCACACCGTGGTGGCTCTGGCGGGCGGCACGGGCAGCGGCAAGTCGTCCCTGTTCAACGCGATCTCCGGGCTCGAACTGTCGCCGACCGGCGTGCGCAGGCCCACCACCGCACGTACCCACGCCTGCGTGTGGGGGCTGGAAGGCGCGCAGCCGCTGCTCGACTGGCTGCACATCCAAGGACGCCACCGCTTCTCGCGCGCCAGCGCCCTCGACAAGGGCGACAGCCAGCTGCACGGACTGATCCTGCTCGACCTGCCCGACCACGACTCGATCAGGGCGCTCACTGACACCGAGGCCGACCGGCTCATCGGCCTGGCCGACCTCGTGGTGTGGGTGCTCGACCCGCAGAAGTACGCCGACGCCTCCACGCACCGCCGCTACGTCACCGAGCTGGCCGGGCACGAGGCGGTCACCGTGTTCGCGCTCAACCAGGCCGACAGGCTGACCGCGGAAGAGTTGGCCGAGCTGGTCATCGACCTCAACGACCTGCTGCGCCGCGAGGGCGTCGAGCACCCCAGCGTGGTGCCCACGTCCGCCGTCACCGGGCGCGGCATCGAGAGCCTCAAGAGCGTCATCGCCACCGCCGTCTCCAAGCGCCGGGCCGCCATCCAGAAGCTGGAGGCCGACCTGCACCGGCTGGAGCAGCGGCTCGGCCAGACCATGCCGCTGGGCGAGGCGCTGCTCGCGCCGTCGTCCGTGGACGAGGCCCGCAGGATGGGCCTGACCGACGCGCTGTGCGACGCGGTGGGCGTCCCGGCCGTCGGCGAGGCCATGGAGAACGTCTACGCCGAACGCTCGCAGCAGTGGGTCGGCTGGCCGTACCCGCGGTGGATCTCCAAGTTCCGCACGGACCCGCTCAAAAGCCTCCGCCTGGAAGACGTGGGCGACGAGATCCGCGGCATCACCACCGGCGCGGTCAGCGCGCAGTCGGCCGAGGTGGCCAACGCCGTGCAGGCGCTCGCCGACGGGCTGTCGGCCGGGATGCACCCGGTCTGGCGTACCGCGGTGCACCAGGCGGCCAGATCGCGGGCCGGCCAGTTGCCGAAGACCCTGACCGAGGAGCTCACCGAGGTCGCACCGCAGCTCGACCGGGTGCCCGGCTGGTGGCGGGTGCTCAAGGTATGGCAGTACGTGCTCGTGCTGGCCTTCGCCGCCGGACTCGTCTGGCTGGCGGTCGGCCTGACGATGCCCGGGCAGCTGCCGCCCGCACTCCAACTGCTCGGCGACAGCGCGGCGCTGCCCTGGGTCGGGCTCATGATGGCCTCCGTGCTCGGGCTCGGGGTGCTGTCGGGGATCGCATCCAGGAACTTCGTCGAGCTGGGGGCGTCCAGGGAGCGGGAGCGGCTGGAACGGGAGATGCGGCGCCGGGTCGCGACGGTGGCGGCGTCGATGGTCGTCGAGCCGGTCGAACGCGAACTCGGCCGCCACTACGCCTTCTACACCGCCATCCGCGACTTGTCCGGCTGAACGCAGCCCGTTCGCAGGAGGTTTTCCACAGGAGACGGCGCCCCTCGGCCCGTCGTCCACAGAACCCCGTTCGCCCGCCGTCGGCGCGGACCGGATGCGGCACCGTGTTCCCAGATCGCGGGCACCCGGCCCGCCGCACGGGAGGCAACGGGATGAACGACATCTACATCACGCTCACCGGAAACATCGCCTCGGAGCCGCGGCAATACAGCTTCGACGACGGCACCAAGGTCACCTCGCTCAGAGTGCTGACCACCCACCGCTACTTCGACAAGAAGACCGGCCAGTGGACCGAGGGGGAGAAGGTCTGCTTCACGGTGCGTTGCTGGCGTTCCCTGGCCGACAACGTGGCCCATTCCGTCCGTACGGGGCAGCCGGTGGTGGTGTCGGGCAGGCTCCGCATCCGCGAGTTCGGCCCCGAGGGCGACCGGCGCTTCATGCCCGAGGTGGAGGCCAGCGCCGTCGGCCACGACCTGCGGTGGGGCACGGGGGTCTTCACCAAGCCGGAGCGGTCGGGTGGCGGGGTGGCGATGAGCAAGGAGATGCGCGACCGCCTCGACGCCGAAACCCAGGACTGGGCCCTGGG